>CAZYRD010000055.1:0-13688 GCA_964649475.1 uncultured Faecalibacterium sp. | reverse complement strand
TTCGATAATTCATAATTGTACCGCCTTCCAAAGAAAATTTCAGTACAAGACGGGAAAAGGACCTGAGCCTGCTGCCGTCGTTTTTGGCCTGCGACGGCAATATGCCGTGGAATTTCTGAAAGGCTTTCGCAAAGCTGTCCGGACTTTCATAGCCGTACTTCAGCGCCACGTCAATGACCTTTGCATCGCTTGCGGCAAGCTCCGCACCGGCAAGCGACAGCCTGCGGCTGCGGATGTACTCGCCGACGGTGAACCCGCAAAGAATGCTGAACACGCGCTGGAAGTGGAAGCTTGATGAAAAACTTTGCGCGGCGACCTTTTCGTAATCGATCGTTTCCGTCAGATTTTCTTCGATGTAGTCGACCGCCTTCTGCAACCCAATGACCCAGTCCATAGCATCCCTCCTTGCCTGTCTGTATTCTATCAAAAAGCGTTTCTGCATTCCCGACATTCCGTGCGTTGTAACGTCGGGCCAGAAAACTGCGTTGTATACGTCGGCACATGACTTCCGCCGATGCACGGTGCTGCGTTCGAATGTTTTCCGCTCCCGCTTGTACGGAAACAGCCCGGTCTCCTTGCGAAACGCCGGGCTGCAGCTTCTGTTTTTCATTTATTCCGGTATGGCAATGCGCTGCGGCAGGGCTCTGCCGCAATACCGTGCACTCACAGACACTCGTGTTTGGTGCGGCTGATGATGTGGTCCTGCAGATCCCTGTTCAGCAGATTGAATTTCTGACTGAAGCCGGAGACGCGCACCGCCAGATTTCGGTGCTTTTCGGGGTGCAGCTGTGCATCACGCAGTGTATCGGCGCTGACGATGTTGAACTGCACATTGCTCAGGCCTTTTTCTGCGCCGGCCAGCAGAACATCCGCAAAATACGGGATATTCCGGTCGGTAAACAGCTGCGGGTCCGCCTCCACAATGGCCGAGGTGGTGCCCGGTGCCTTTTTGGTGGGCAGACAGGCCAGCGAATTGATGAGCGCCGTAAAGCCTTTGAAATCGCGGCCCTGCATGGGCGAAACGCTGTACGCGAGGATCTCGCCTCTGCGTCGGCCGTCCGGCGAGGCCGCCGTGGCCATGCCGTGGCCAAGCATCCACAGGTAAGAGAACGGCTGGGGATGGAACGCATAACCGTATTCCTCGGACAGCGCCGCCAGCTCATCACAGGCAAAGTTCATCAGATCCGCGGCAAGCGTATCCACCTCGGTAATATCGTTGCCGAACTTTGGCGCTTTGTTGACCAATTTCAGCCGCATGGCCTCGTCGGGGAAATTGTCGTTCAGCGCATCAATGACCTGTGCCAGCGTATAGCGCTTCTGCTCATACACCAGCGTACGCAGAGCCGTCAGAGAGTCCGCCAGATTGGGCAGACCCACCAGCATGGTCTGGTAATAGTCGTACAGCGCGCCGTGGTCGTTGAAGTCCCGGCCGGTCTCCGCACAGCCTTCCGTCAGCAGGGTTTTATAGGGACGGGGCTCGCTGGCTGCGGCGTCCGGGAATGTGCGCACCGTCATTTCCACCGCCATGCGCAGCAGATGCCGGATCTGCTTATACACGGCGTCCAGCAGCTTGTCGTAGGCATCCAGCATTTCCGGCTCGCCGGTGGCAAGGCCGGGCTGCGCTCCCTCAAAAAACAGGCTGCGCCCGTTGGAAAGGGTGTATTCCAGCGCTTTCAGCAGATTGACGCGGGCGGTGACGGCGTGAGGATTGCTCTTTCCGGGGATAACGGTTTCCACACAGCCGATCTGGGTATAGCCGCAGGCGTCCCCGTGGGGGATGCCCACCGCTTCCAGCGCGGGTATCATCACATCATCGTTGAAGAAGAAGGGCACGCCCTTCTGGGTATGACCCACAACCTCCAGCGCGCGGCGGATGAACTCCTTATCTGTCCGGGGAGAGAAACGCACGGACAGACAGCGCACAAAATCCAGCGCCTCGGTGGCGTCCAGCATCATCCACGAAAGCTCGTTGACCGCACTGCTGCCGTCGGCGTTGGTGCCGCCCACACAGGACTGCTGCACGTCATAATCGCGGTACAGCTTGATCCACAGACAGCAGATCAGCTCGAAGGCGTCCTCTTTTGTAAGTACGCCGGACTCGATATCCGCTTTGTAATAGGGGTAGAAGATCTGGTCCAGACGGCCGACGGAGTTGGCGTTGACGCCGTCCTCCCATGTGTTGATCATATGGGCAAACCACAGGCTCTGCACGGCCTCCCGGAAATTGCGGGCAGGCTTGCGTGGCACCTGCGTGCAGACTTCGGCAATGTGCTCCAGTTCCGCTTTGCGGCGCGTATCGCTCTCGGCGGCGGCCAGCTCTTTTGCCTTGGCGGCGTATTTATCGCCCAGCTCGCAGCCGGCGCGGCACAGAATGCGCAGATCCTCATAAAATTCCGGATCGCCGTTTTTCGCGGCACAGGCTTCCACATGGGCAAGCAGACCTTCAAAGCCCAGCTTTATCACCTGCCCGTACCCGAGCACCGTATGGTTGGCGCAGATGTTGTAGCCCATGGCGGCCATTTCCGCCGCGGCAGTCCACTGCTGCCGGTTCTGCACATAGGCATGTTCGACTCCGATCGGCCTCAGGCTGCCATCCTCATTCACGGACACGCCCCAGTCGCCCTGCACAAAGCTTATTTTGCGGCGGGCGTCGTATTCCCGATGCTGTACACAGCTGGCTTCGACGGCTTCCCCGCTCAGGCAGCCGCGCTGCAGAAATTCGCGCTGCTGTTCGACCGACAGAAAAGCCGATTCTTCCAACCCGTAGTTATGGCCGACGATCAGCTCGCCGTCCATAATATAGGGCTTTGCACCGCGGATGACACCGGCGATGCCGCCGACGATCAGCCGCGCGTTGACCCGCGCCTGCGCCGCGCCCTCCGGCAGAGGAGGCGTTTCCAGCGCACCCTTATAAAAGTTGAGCAGAAATTCCTCTCCCACCCGCTGTGAATGGGATTTGACATTGACGGCATCCTCGCGCAGAAGTGCGCAGCGATCGGTGATCTGCATTCTATTTGCCTTCCTTTCCAGATATTCTGCCGCACAGCGCCCCTGTTCAGCAAGATATTCACCGGGCATACACCCGTATTCTTTCAAAAATGCTTTATTGAACCCATTTTGAGTCTCGTATCCACAGCTCATGGCCACGTCAATAAAACGGCTGCCGTTTGCAGGGCAAGCACCGCCTTCTGCATGCGCAGATACCGCACATAGCCGGTGGAGGTCATACCGGTATAGCGGTGGAAAACCTCGCAGAAATGCCATTTGGAATACCCGAAGCACCGCGCCGTGTTTTCCAGAGAAAGCGTTTCGCCCAGGTTTTCGTGAATATAGTGAAGCACATCAACCATACTCACGCCCCGTTTCACGTGTCTTTTAAATTTATTATACCGAATCGCACGAATTTGTCTATTCCAAATTTGCGATTTATGCAAAAGAAAAGACGCCGTACCAACATTTTCCGAAGGACGGCGCATAACCTTTTTACTTATGATATTTGCCGCCCGCCAGAATGGACAGTGCCCGGTAGATCTGTTCCAGCAGCATCAGCCGCGCAAGCTGGTGCGGGAAAGTCATTTTGGACATGGAGAGCTTCAGCTCCGCCCGCTGCTTGACCGCAGGCGCAATACCGTGCGAGGAGCCGATGATAAAGGTGAAATCTCCGCTGCCGGTGACAGCGGCATTTTCCATCCATCCGGCAAGCTCCTCGCTGGAAAGCTGCTTGCCCTCAATGCAAAGCGCCACCACACGGCTGCCCTTGCGCAGCTTTGCCAGCATCATCTCGCCCTCTTTTTCCAGCGCACGGCGGATGGTGGCCTCACTGGCGTTTTTCTCCCGGATAGGTTCCTCCGGCAGCTCCGTTACGCGGACTGCGGCAAGACCGCCGGCACGCTTGACATATTCGGCGCAGCCTGCGGCGAAATAGTCCACATTCACCTTTCCGACACACAGGATCTCGATGTTCAGCATGAGCTTTTCTCCTTCGTCCAATCGAAACCGGAAACAACCTCCCGCCGGACCGGTGGCGTCCGCGCACTTGCAGCAGCCGCCTTTTTCCGGTGTGGCCGCGTTTTTTAAAACTCGATCCAGTCCGAAGCGCTGTGCCGCGGGCTGATCTGCAGCGTCAGCGCACCGGCGGCAAGCTGCTCCGGTGCAAAACGGCCGTCCGCAAGCAGACGCTCCATCACAGTGGCGCGGGCAAGCTCCGGAATATTGTTCTCCTGACTGAGATGGCACAGTGCAAACCGGGTACAGCCGTCGGCCAGAAGATCCGCCAGCACCGCGGCGCAGTCGTCGTTGCTGAGATGCCCTCGTGTGGAGAGGATGCGGCTTTTTAAGTAGTAGGGGTACGGGCCCATCTGCAGCATGGTTTTGTCGTAATTGCATTCCAGTGCCACAAGACCGCAGCCGCGAAGCTGATCATACACCGGCCGGCTTACCCAGCCAAGGTCGGTGGCGATGCTCATGGTGTGACCGTTGGCACATTCGATATGAAAGCCGCAGCAGCCGGCGGAGTCGTGGCTGGTGCCGAAGGCCTCCACGCCAAAGCCGCCGATATCCTCGCGGCGGCCGTCGATGGCGATCAGCTGTGCCGTGGGCGGCACAGCCTCCTGCCGGGCAAGCTCGTCCAGCGTAGCCGCGCTGCCGTACACCGGCACGGTATGCTTTTTCAAAAACACCTTCAGACCGCTGATATGGTCCGAATGTTCGTGGGTGACCAGAATGCCGCGCAGCCTGCGGACGTCCAGTTCCAGCTGCTGCATGGCAAGCAGCGCCTGCTTGCAGTTTTTGCCCACATCCACCAGCAGAAATTCCTCGCCGCCGGCGTGGGTATGCGCCACCGCCGCGCTGTTGCCGGAGGAGCCGCTGTAAAGGGTTGCGAAACGAGCCATAGGCTGTCGTATTCCTTTCTTTATCCACACAAAAGGCCGACCCAGGCAGGCCGGCCTTTTCGCTGTTCATTTTTCAGTATCGGAGGTCCATGCGGGCTGCGGTCCATTTTTGAACCATTCCCCGACCCACGGTTTCCGTTTACGGGAACGGTACTCAGCCCACCTGATTGATGGAGCCGCTCTGCACAAACTCCACGCGGCGGATATCCGCCCCCAGAGCGCTGAGCTTGTCCACAATATCCTCGTAGCCGCGGTCAACGTGCTCGATGTCCTCGATTTCGGTGGTGCCGTTGGCCACCAGCGCCGCCATGACCATTGCCGCACCGGCACGCAGATCGGTGGCGCGCACCGGTGCCGCCTGCAGCTCGGGCACGCCTTCAAAAACGGCGACCTTGCCGTTCACCTGAATGTTGGCACCCATGCGCAGCAGCTCGTCCACATAGCGGAAACGGCTCTCCCATACGCTTTCGGTGATGATGGAGGTACCGTTTGCGCGGCACAGCAGCACGCCCATGAGGGACTGCATATCCGTGGGGAAGCCGGGATGCGGCGCGGTTTTGATGTTGACGGGAAGGATCTCGCCGGAACGCCACACACGCACGGCGTCGTCGTACTCCTCCACGCTGGCGCCTGCGCGCTCCAGCTTGTCGGTGATTGGCTCCAGATGCTTGGGGGTGACGTTGCGGATCAGCACGTTGCCGCCGGTGAGCGCTGCGCCCACCATGTAGGTGCCGGCTTCGATCTGGTCCGGAATAATGGAATATTCGCAGCCGTGCATACGCTGCACGCCGCGGATCTTGATGACGTCGGTACCCGCACCGCGGATATCGGCGCCGCAGGTGTTGAGGAAGTTGGCCACGTCAACAACGTGCGGCTCCTTGGCCACGTTTTCCAGCACAACGGTACCGCTGGCGCGCACGGCAGCCAGCATGGCGTTGATGGTTGCACCCACAGAGACGGTATCAAAGAAGATATGCGCCTCCTGCACGCCGTTTTCGGTGGACAGGTTGATATAACCGCCCTCCACGGCGTTGTCCGCGCCCATTTCGCGGAAAGCTTTGAGGTGCTGGTCGATGGGGCGGGTACCCAGATTGCAGCCGCCGGGCATAGCCACGCTGGCATGGCCGAAACGCCCCAGCAGCGCACCCAGGAAATAATAGGAAGCACGCATCTGGCGGCAGAGCTCATCCGCAACGGAATCCGGCCGCAGATGGGTGGTGTCGATCTCCATGGAGGTCTTGTTCAGCATACGGACGCTTGCGCCCAGCTCCGAAAGAATACGGACGCTGATGGCCACGTCGCTGATGTTGGGCAGATTATCGATAACGCAGACGCCCTCTGCCAGAATGGTTGCAGGCAAAATAGCCACCGCAGCGTTTTTTGCACCGCCAATGACCACTTCACCCACCAGAGGACGTCCACCCTTGATCACAAATTTTTCCAAAATAAACTTACCTTCCCGGTCATTTTTTCAGCAAACAAGCCCGACTTAACGGTGATAGTATATACCGCCGCCGCAGAACTCATTCTGCCGACAGGAAATATTCTTTGCGCAGCATTCTGCCGTAAGGCAGAACATGCGGGATGCAATTCCGTATAAACATGCAGAATTCTACCCGTATATTGTAGCATGAACTCATGCAGAATGCAACCGGTTTTATGCAAAACAAAGCCGCAGTCCCGTGCTTTGGCACACAAAACCGCGGCTTTGTCATCGCTTTGTTACCATTGTAACGCTATTTTTACCAGTAACCCACATAGGTGGCAGGGTTGACCTGCACATTGTTGATGCGGATCTCGAAGTGACAGTGGTTGCCGGTGGAATTGCCCGTGCTGCCCATGTAGGCGATCAGGTCGCCCTGATTGACGATCTGCCCCACCTGCACCGTCAGCGAGCTGCAGTGACCGTACAGCGAAGAATATCCGCCGCCGTGATCAATGATGACATACACGCCGTAACCACGACCCGTATACAACGCACGGGTGACAACGCCGCTTTGCGTGGCGTAGATGGGCGTACCATAGGGGCCGCAGATATCAATACCGTTATGCGCATACAGACCGGTAAAGCCACGGCTGCAATACGAGTACGCAGGCACCGGCCACATGTACGCCGTACTGGACGGTACCAGCGTGACGCCGGGCTTGACTGTGGTGCCCACAAGGATCTCTTCCGCAACGGGCGCGCTGATCACACGGGTGCTGACCAGCGATTTGGACTGCAGAACGCCGTCCACATACACGTAGTCGTAGGTGCATTCGTTGATGCCTTTGACGCCTTTGGTCTTGACCTTGGTAAAACCGTAGTTCAGATCGGCAGTGGTGGTGCGTACAGTCTCGTACGGGACCTCTTCCAGTTCAGCACGGCGGTAGGTGACCTGCACGCGCAGGAACGGTACCGCCTGCGATACCAGCAGAGAATCGCCCGGATACAGGCTTTTCAAAATATCCTGCTGCGGGTTCAGGTTGACCAGCTCGTTGGTCGTCAGACCGTGCTTGTTGGCGATCACCGACGGGACATCGCCGCTTTGCACCGTATACCGCACCTCACCCGCCACCTGGCTGTGGATCAGATCACCGATGGTGTCGTATTCCACGATGCTGGAACGCAGATAAACGCCTTCCACCAGCTGCGGCTCCTCCACAAAGGAGACGTACTCGCCTTCCTCACCGGTCACATAGGGCGCTTTGATGGCCTCCAGCTCTTCGGCAAGGCGGTCGCCATCGGTAACAGCGCCATAAAACTTGCCCGCCAGATAGAAGCCCGTCGCCTCCACGATCTCCTCGCCGGAGCTCTGAAGAATGGCGTCGGCAACCTGCCTGGAGTTCATCAGCTTTACGCCATCGTTGACCGCCAGCATATACGAAGGCTGCAGCGACCACTGATCGCCGGAGTCCTCTTCGGTATAAACGATGCGCCGCCGCACATCCTGCTGCGCGGTCTCGAACACCTCTTCACTTTCCACATAGCCCAGAACCTGATCGTCATAACTGAGCTGCAGCACGTACTGGAAATCCATAACGGTACGCACAGTGAAAACAAACATCGCGCCTGCCGCAATGGGCAGCATCCAGCCGAGGATATCGGTGACGAGGTGCGTATGCTTCCGGATCCCACCGCCCAGATACCGGAAGATGTTTTTCCACATCTCGCCGGGTTTGTCGGGATCGCGGTTGAACCAGATATCATGGATGCCCTTGCCCGCATGGAACAGATGCCAGAACGGCTTGACGAGCAGTGCGATGACCGCTGCCGGCAGCCAGAGCACCACCTTGAGAACAAACAGCAGCGCTCTCAACAGCCAGCCCGCAAGGGCCGCCGCCGCTTTTTTCAGCGCGCGGCCAAATTTGACCAGGGTATACTCGGTATAAAAGCCGACTTCATAAAAGAAATTGCCCAGCTGATACAGGCCTTGTTTTGCCGCTTTGGCAGCTCTTTTTCCGGCAGAGGGCAGTTTTTTGTACAACTGCCGCAGCGCATCTTCGGCACGGTCGGCAAAATCCGGTTCACAGGCGGACCCATTTTCCATGTGAGTCGTCTTGCCTTCGGCCATGGCCGATTCCGGTTCTTCCGGCTCATCGGCCAGTGCGATCATATCGTGCAGCCGTTCATTCTCCTGAACGGCAACGCTGTTCTGCCGTTCGCCGTCCGTAGATTTTGTCCAGACTGCATTCGCGTCATCACGGGAACGGTCTCTCACTCGCATCCCTCCTTTTCTCCGTATTTTCGGTTCTATACAGGGGTTTTGCAGCCCTGTTTGTATCCATAAAAAAGTCTATACATATGAATTATACACTTTTTTGTCCGATCAGGCAACCGTTTGGCGAATATTTCATGGTATTTTCCCAAAGCGGAGGGGCATTTTAAGCAAAAAACGCCTCGCATGCCTGCCGCAGCGCATCAGAAGCTTCTGCCAGCCCGGCGGCCTGCAGCAGCTCCGGCGGAAAAGCGCTCCGCAAACGAACCTGCCGCCCCTGCGGCGTTGCAAAGCACAATGCCGCACAGTGCAGCGCCTGCCGGGGAAATGCCTCGCTTTTGCTGCCGCCGTACAGGTCATCCCCCGCCAGCGGGCAGCCCAGATGGGACATATGCACGCGGATCTGATGGGTGCGGCCGGTCTCCAGCGAGAAAACCGCCAGCGCGTATCTGTCGTTTTCCGCCAGTACCTGCCAGCGGGTACAGGCGTATTCTCCGTCCGCGCACACCTGCCGCAGAATGATGGAGCCCGGCGCACGGCCGATGGGCGCCTCGCACACGCCCTGCGGCTGCGGCGGCTTGCCCGTGAGGATGGCCGCGTACAGCTTGCGGCTGCTGCGCACCAGAAAAGGCTGTGCGGCACCGCTTTTGGCCAGCAGCAGCAGACCGGAGGTATCCTTATCCAGCCGGTAGACCGGATGGAAGGCCCCCCGCTGCCCGCGGCGGACAAGCTCGCCCATCCATGCGTTGGCAACGGTGCCGTCCGCGTGGTTCAGCGTGGGATGCACCGCCATACCCGCCGGTTTTTCCAGCACGGCGGCGCTGTCATCCTCCCACAGAACCGAAAGCGGGATATCCTGCGGTAGGATATCCGGTGAGGATTCCGGCACCGGCGGCAGCCCGATGCACATGCCTGCCGTCACCACCGCATTGGTATGTACCGGCACACCGTCCGCCAGAATACCGGGCGGCGTGCGTTTGGCGGCGCGGATGGCCGTGGAGGACACACCGCAGCTGCGCAGAAAATCCCGCAGGTTCCAGCCGTCCCGTTCCGGCGGAACAACAAAATTCAAAGCCACAGCGCCACCTCCCTAAAAAATATTCATCCAACAGAGCCGCGCGCACGGCTGCAGCCCTTTTTACCAAAAACGTTCTTCCGTTGCTTTCTGCCGCAGCGCCCAAAACGAAAAAACCACAAAAAACCGGCAGACGGAAATCTGCCGGCGTTTTTGCTTGATCAGAAGGTATCCGCAGAGGGCATGTAGAACGGCAGCGGCAGCCAGTTTTTCAGCAGAGGATGGGCAACGACCAGACTTTCGGTACCGAAGAACAGGTTCTCCGCCTCAAGCTTTGTCAGCACCACTTCCGGCTCGCCGCCGCAGGCAACGCTGGGCACGTTGTTTTCCACGCGGATGGTAAAGGCCTCGCCGTCGATGGAAACCGCAGTGCAGCCGTCCTGCAGCGTTTCGCAGCTTGCTTTCAGCGCCAACAGCGTTTCGATCACCTTCGGCCAGTTCAGCACGTTTATCAGCTCTGTCGTCACAACGCTGCAGCTCTCACACAAAGCGGACAGGATACGGATGCGCTCTTTCATATAAGGAGGCACAACGATGTCCACCGCTTTGAGCCCGGCTTCGGCAAACAGTGCCTTGAGCACCTTCGGCAGCAGTGTGTCATCCGTCAGCACGATCTCAACGGCATTGCCCATGACATAACCGACCATCCCGCCGTTTACGCGGATCAGGCGGCAGCGGCTTTTCCAGGAGTGTACGACATCGAGAAAACGCTCCCGCGGACGCTCGCCGACGACCGTCCGGCTCTGCGAGAGCCGATGGGCAAAATCGACCTCGGCGGGGCGTTCCTCCGTCAGGTCGGAGAACGCAACGTCGCTGCAGTCGATCTCAGCGGTGCAGTGGCGCAGGTTGGTCTCCGTGACGTTGAAACGCAGCACAACACCGGCGGCATTGAAGCCGAAATAGCCGTACCGCTGCCGCTGACCGCCAAGGGCGAGCATGTCATAGCCCTGTGCCTTCGCGTCGGCCAGCATATCCGCCATCAGGCGCTTCATATGGCCCTCGCCGCGGGCATACGGATGCACCGACACCGTGCCCACGAAGCCGATGTTCAGCATGCGGTCACCGTAGTGCATCGGCGTCGGAAGACAGCCGACCATGGCGCGGAGACGGCCGTTGCGGCGGGCGATGAAATGCTTTGCCATCTCGGTGCACTTTACATGGCTGCCGTAGACCTTGGGCAGCAGCGCACGGAAATCATGCGGGGCATGCGCCTGCGAAAACACAAAATTACCAAAATCCAGACAGTCGTCACTGTCTTCACTGGCGGCAACAACATATTCAACGTCATTCATGGCAGTTTCTCCTGTACACAATGTTGCGATTCGCATATAATTTCCGGACGAAAGCACGCCGCAGCGGCTGTCCGCCGGAACGGTATTTATCAAAAAAAGGAGCAGGTCGTAAGCCGGGTTTTGTATTAAACGACGATCTATCTGTGGCTTTGCGTCGCCGCAAAGCTCAAGCCACCTCCGAAGACGCGCAGGACAAACGCATTGTCTCCATACGGGTGTTGCTTCCGGTAGGGTTTACATGGCCGCACAGTCGCCAGTGCGCCGGTGAGCTCTTACCTCGCCTTTCCATCCTTACCGGGCGTATTGCCCGGCGGTATCTTTCTGTTGCACTATCCCTGGGGTCGCCCCCGGCTGCCGTTAGCAGCTACCGCTGTCCTGAGAAGCCCGGACTTTCCTCATGCGGGCAAGCCGCACGCCGCCGTATGGCCTGCTCCTGTTTTTGTGTTGTTATGCGGCTTTTCAGCCCTCGTCATCCTCCGTTTTTTCATCGGCGTCGCTTTCGCTTTTTTCACTTCCGTCGCTTTCGCTCTCCGGTGTGGAGGTACTCTCCTCGCTGCTGCTTTCCGGCTTGGCGGTGGAGACACGGACGATGACGGTATCAATACCCGGCTGGATCATGACGTCCGGACCGGGATTGGTCTCGGTCACCACGTCGGAAGCCCAGCTGCCGTCGTTGATGACCGTGATGATCTCATACTTGATGCCCAGACTATTCATCAGGCTTTCCGCGCTGGCGCGGGTATAGCCTTCGATGTCCGGCATGGGGATGGGCTCCACGCCCTGGCTGACCACGATGGCAATGGTGTTGTCCGTCACCGGATCGCCGTGCACCGGGTTCTGGCTGATGATCATGCCGACCGCATAGGTGGAATGCTCATAGCTGACGCTGTAACGGAAGTTTTTGTACTCCAGACGGGCATCGGCATACTGCAGGCCCACCAGCTGGGGCGCAAGCACCTCATCGCTCTCCGATTCCGCCGCCGTACTATCGCTTTCCGGCTCGGTGCTGACGGAGGACACAATGACAGAGCTGCTGTCCAGAAGGGAGCTGCTGTCCACGGGGGCCTCCCGACCGCCGTACCAGACGCCCAGCACAACGGCGAACACCACTGCAAGGAAGGCAAAGGTGCACAGTGCCACCTTCAGATCGGTGTTCATGCGGCTCCACAGGCTCTTCTTCTCCGGCTCGGTGCGGACAGCGCCGCCCGGGCTGCGCCCGGTATTCTGTACCGGCGCCGCGCTGCGGCCCGGCCGCTGACCGGAAAGCGCCATGCGGAAGGACTGCATATCCACAAAGCGGTCACGACCCTCCAGCTGAAGGCCGTGCAGGATCGCATCCGCCAGATAAACGGGCAGCTTCTGCACCGTGCCGTCCGACAGCGGCGTCTGCGTATAACGGGTGGGATCCTCCAGCGTATCCTCGTGCAGACGCTCGCGGGCGCTGGGCACGCACACGCCGGTAACTACGCGGTACAGCACCGCGCAAAGGGCGTAAATATCGGTAAAAGCACCGTCAAAATCCGAAGCGGAATACTGCTCCGGCGCGGCGTAACCGGCATAGAGCTGGGCTTTCAGCTCAGTTCCCTGGCTGCGCATGGCCTGCGTGCCGTAGCCGCCCAGACGCACCACGCCCGGGCCGGTGACGGTGATATTGTCGCAGCAGATGCCGCGATGGACGATGCCCGCGCGGTGCAGCTTTTCCACCGCCACCCACAACGGATCCAGCAGATCCAGCGCCTCGTTCCAGCCAAGACGGCCGCCGCGGCGTTCCAGATACTTGGTCAGGGTCAGCCCCTCGGCCTTTTCGGTAACGGCATAGACGGTGTCGTTGGCGTAGAACACCTCGCGCACGCTCAGCAGGCAGATGTCGTTGTTGAAATGCCGCAGCTTTGCGTACAGGTCGGCAAAATCCGCCGCGTTGTTTTTATAGGGCACCTCGCTGCCGACGCGCACCTGCAGGGAAAGATCCTCTCCGCGGCCGGTGCACAGCGTCACGGGCATGTACTCCTTGATGCGGCAGGGTCTGCGGCCGCTGACGTCCATCGCATCGTAAATAGCGCCCTCGCTGTCAATGGACAGGAAAGAACCTACGCGGTAGGTATCGTTGAGCAGCAGACCCTCCGGCAGACCGCCGGCGGGATTTTTATTTTCACCTGCGGCATACCCGCAGCAGGGGCAGATCTCCTGCTGCGAATCAAAGACCGTCATGCAGGAAAGACAAACTTGTTTGTACATATATATAATACTCCTGTTCCCATATCCCGCGCGGCACAGTGCGCACACGCGGATACTTTGCCGCGGCAGACCTTACAGCCGCCGCGCCGGTGGAAAGGCATCAGCGATCCAGAGCTTCCTCGTTGGCAAGGTTGTGCCAGACTTCCTGCACGTCGTCGTCGTCGTCCAGAGCGTCCAGCAAACGGGTCATGTTCCTGATGTTGTCCTCGCCTTCCACGGCGGTGTCGGTGGTGGGCAGATAGGCGACCTCAAAGCTTTCGAATTTGTAGCCCATGCCCTCCATGGCCTCGCGCACGGAGCTCAGATCCAGCGGAGCGGTGGTGATCTCGATGTACTCATCGCCCATGTCGAAATCCTCGGCGCCGGCCTCGAAGCAGTCCTCCATCACCTTTTCCTCGTCCAGGCCCTCGGCTTCCAGCACCAGAACACCCTTCTGATTGAACAGGAAGGAAACGCAGCCGGTGGTGCCCAGGTTGCCGCCGAACTTATCGAAATA
>CAZYRD010000054.1:12572-13761 GCA_964649475.1 uncultured Faecalibacterium sp. | reverse complement strand
AAGCATTTTAATTCCACCAGCTAAGCTGGTGGTTGCTTTTCGCTGAAGCGCCCAAATCAAAAGGGAGCCGCTGCAATCATATGCAGCAGCTCCTTTTTGATTACGCATAAAATCAGATGATCTCCAGCCCGTTGGCATCGGGCAGGACGGGATACTCACACTCCAGATCATCGGAGTACCAGTACGCCACGCTGGAGATATCGTCCTGCAGCGGCAGATAGCGCCCCTCGTGACGCCAGCCCAGCGCCTGAATGGTGACCTTCAGGTCCTTGTCAAAATAAATGGGGTCGGTGATGTGCCAGCGGTACAGGTCAAAGGTGCGCTGCGAACGGTAGGTGCCGTCGGTGTCGCAGACCTTGTACATGCCGCTGTAAGGGGTGCAGAACTCGGTGTATTTGCCCTTGACGTCAAAGTTGTACGCGCCGCAGAAATAGTCCTCGGTGCCGGTGCCGCAGACGGTGGGGTATTCGCCGTCGCCGTCGATGAAGAACTTGATCTCGCCTTCGCCCCACCAGCCGTTGGCCTTGACGCCCCAGTGCATGTAGGTGCCAACATAGTGGCCCTTGCCCTTGACGCCGTCCAGAATGGTGTACACCTGCTTGTAGGGCAGCGGGTTGACCCTGCGGAACTGCGCATGGAAGTACAGGGTGTCGGGATCGAGGGGCTTTTCCTCGCAGTCGATCTGATAATAGACGGCGCACTGCTGGAAGCCGGTGTACTCCAACTCGATGCGCAGGTGCTTGAAGTAGGGCATCTCCCAGTAGCAGTTCATGGCCTTGCCGGGATTGTAGCACACGGCCAGACTGGTAAGCTGGCGGTATTCGCGGTAATCCGCGTTGCAGAAGAAATCCGAAAGCGGACATTCCACCGCAGGGTTCTTCTGCCCGTCAAACCAGATGCGCAGAATGAGCAGACGGCCGTCCGGTGCGCTGTCGGTGATCCAGATATGCTTGACGGCACCCTGTCCGGCGACGTCGGCCAGCGTGGCTTTTTCGCCGGGCTGCATAATGATATAGGGGTTCACCTTCCATCCGGTACCCAGTTCCCGCGCGGCGGAGCCTGCGGTGCCTTTTTCCACCGGGCACATGCCGCCCCTGCCCTTTTCGCCGGTGATATTTTCCGGAGAGAGTGAGAATGTCCGGATATTCTTTTTGGTGGTCAGCTGACTCAGCATCGTTTTCGTCCTCCT
>CAZYRD010000054.1:0-12562 GCA_964649475.1 uncultured Faecalibacterium sp. | reverse complement strand
CGCGGGTGCCGCAAATTCATTATCGCAAATCCCCGCCGCAAAGTAAATAGTGGATTTTCACGGTTTTTGTCCGGCTTTTTTGTAAAAAAAGAAAAACGGCCGCCCGCTTCCACCGGAAGGGACGGCCTTGCCTTTTATATCTTTTTATACATCCACTTTTTGCCAAACCAGCGGGCAAGGCCCAGTCCGGCGCGCACCCAGAGGCTGATGCCGTTGGCCAGAAAAATGCCCAGCACGCCCAGATCCCAGTGGAAGCAGAACAGCCACGAAAGCGGCAGACGTATCAGCCACACGGCGGAAAGCGTGACCGCCATGACAAAGCGCACGTCGCCGCCGGCACGCAGCTGGGGGTCGATGGCGTTGATGGATATGCCCGCCACGTTGACGAACAGCAGGATCCACATGATGGCGGCGCTGTTTTCCACCACGGCGGCATCGGAGGAGTACAGCCCGGCCAGCGGCCCGGCAAACAGCACCACGATGCCGGTGAGCGCCGTCTGCGAAATAATGCCGCCCCACCAGACGCTGGCGCCTGCCTTGCGCACATCACCGTAGCGCTTTGCGCCCAGCAGATGCCCCGCCGCCGAAAGCGCGATGTTGGCGCAGATGGTCTGCGGGATGGTGGCAAAGGTGCTGAGGGTGGTCAGGATCTGGAATACATTTCCCTGCAGCGTGCCCAGTGCCAGCGCCATGGTGTTGCCCAGCATGTAGCCCATGTTCAAAAAGACGCCCTCGATGCCGCAGGGCACACCCAGACGCAGGATGCGGCCGCAGGTGGCACGCCGCGGACGGAGCATTCCTTTGACCGAGAGCGCAAAATACCGGTGGTCATGCAGCAGCGTCACCAGCAGAAACGCCGCGCCCGCCAGACGGCACACCACATAGGCAAGCCCGGCGCCGGTCGCCTCCCACTGAAAAACACGGATGAACAGCCACGCCGCGCCCAACTGGATCAGGTTCATCACGACGGCTGCCAGCAGCGGCGAACGCCCGTTGCCCAGCGAGCGGCAGATGCCGCTGAGCGCCGTGTACAGAATGTAGAACGGCAGGCTGAGCATCAGCGTGCGGAAATACCGCACCGCCTCGCCTCGCATGACCTCATCTGCAGCGGGCATCAGCAGGCGCATCAGTCCGTCCGCGCCAAGAATACAGGCAAGCGCCACCGCCACAGTGGAAACCAGCGTCAGAAACACGGTCTGTTCCACGGTGTCGGCGGCCTCTTTGCCGCTGCCGGCGCCCACATGCCGGGCCACCAGCACGGCCGCACCGGTGACAACCATGCCAAACAGCCCATACAGCACCGCCTGCACATTGTTTGCCAGACCGATGGCTGCCAGCGCGCTGGTGCTGATGGTGCTGATGAAACGGGAGAACACCAGACCGATGAGGATGGTGAACACGTTTTCGCCGATGACGGGAAGCATAAAACGCAGAGAAAGGCTTTCGTCCAAAACCTCGCCCCTGCGGCGCAGTGTGAATTTCATACCCAAAAATTACTCCTTATTATCCGCCGCATTCTTTTTGCCAAGCCGCGCAAACCAGCGGAAGGTCAGCGGCCAGATGCAGCCCGCAAACGCAACGATAAGGAAATACCGCACGCCGTCGGCAAAGGCCATGCCGCCGCACAGTGCATTGATGGCGGGCTTGAGCCCGGATTTGATGCCCAGCAGAATGGCGGCACCCAGCGCGAATTTGAGCACCTGCGCCCACCACACGGCTTTCGTGTCAAAACGGATCCAGCGGCGGTCGCACTCAAAGGCCAGCCACAGTCCCGCCGTGCAGCCCAGCATCTTCCAGCCGTTCTTCACGCCGTGGGCAATGTTTTCGGCGTCGGCATCCGCCGGAAACGGGAACAGACTGGCGTAGGTGATCAGCGCCAGCGAGCCGGCCACCATCAGCGCCAGCAGCACACGCATGCCCCGCGGAGACTGCTGTGCACGGGCGACAACAGGATACATGACAAAGACGAACAGCAGCGACTGCACCAGCGAAACGCCCACGTCCGCCGGGGTATGTACGCCAAGATACATGCGGGAAAACGGCACCAGCACGCACAGCGCAATGCAGACGATGCGCACCCAGAGCTGCCGGTTCCACCGGGCGATGCCGGCAAAAATGCCCACCGAGGCCTGCGTATGGCCGGAGGGGAAGGAATAGCCGGTGGCCTCGGCGCGGGCGCTTTCCACAATGGTAAAGGCGGGGTCTTTCACCCACGGCCGCGGTACGCGGAAGGCCAGCTTGAGGAACTGGTTGACCACCGTGCCGGAAAGCCCCACGCTCAGCAGGTAGTACCCCTGCAGCTTATCGATGCACCAGAAAAAGAGCAGCCCGGCGACGATAAAGATCGTTTCCTCGCCGAGATGGGTGATGAGGGAAAAGAACGCGTCACCCAGCGGGGTACGCAGCCCCTCCAGAAAATACAGAAACTCCATACGTTTTCCTCCTTATTCCTCTGCGTCAGCCCCGTCGGTGTTTTCAAGAATGGTATAACCGGCGGTCTCCGCCTCCTCCCCATAGCCATGGGGCACGATGGTCAGTGCTTCCACAAGGCCGTCGCGCATCCACAGTGCCGGGTCGCACATCACCTGATACCCGCAGCCCGGGTCGCAGGCCCACATTTCGGCGGGGCGCTCCGGCAGGGCGCGCTGCGCCAGCATGCTCATGACAACGCCGCCGTGGGTGATGCAGGCAGCATCGTGGATATCCGCCTTGATCATAAACTCAAACATCTTCATCAGCACTTCGCCGGTGCGTGCGGCAAAGGCGGAACCGCTCTCGCCTCCCTCGGGGGTATAACCCTCCTTAGGATCCACCCAGCGGCGGTAGTTTTTATCATGGATGAGCTCCTCCGCCCTGCGGCCCTCGAACTCGCCGAAATGCACCTCGCGCAGGTCCTGGATCCCGTACTGCTTCACACCGGGGAACAGCAGCTCTGCCGTCTGGGTGCAGCGCACCAGCGGGCTGGTGAACACCGCCTCCACCGCAGGGTAGCGGAATTCCTCCCGCAGCTCCTTCAGCTGGACAACGCCCTCCTCGCACAGCGGCCAGTCGGTGCCGGCGCCGGCGTAGTATCCCTCTAAATTGGCCTTTGTCAGACCGTGGCGAAAAATGGACAGACGGTAATTTTTCATGGCAATCGTTTCCTTTCGTGAGGTTTCCGGCACAAAGCGTCCGCTGGGCGCGCACGTTTTCCATATCCTCCAAAAAAAATGTCGAGATTTTGGTATTTTAAGTCTTTACAACTCTGTATTGCTTCGGTTATAATTTACAATACGTATTAAGGTGACAAGGAGCTGAAACTTTTGGCGCAGGATTTTAACCGGATCATTACCCTGCTGCGCAAGGAACGGGGAATCACACAGAAAAAAGCGGCGCAGGACCTGGGCGTTTCTCAGGCCCTTCTTTCGCATTACGAAAAAGGCATCCGTGAGTGCGGGCTGGATTTTGTGGTGCGCGTCGCAGACTATTATCAGGTGTCCTGCGATTATCTGCTGGGCCGCAGCCCGGACCGCGCCGGCGTGACCCTGACCGTGGACGAGCTGCCCGAACCGGAGACCACCCGTGACGGCCATTTCCGCGGCAGCGTACTGCCCACGCTGAACAAAAAGCTGCTGTTCAACTCCATGAATATTCTGTTCGACAAGCTGAACTCCTGCCCGGACAAAAGCCTGGTGGGCGAGATCTCGGCGTATCTGATGCTGGCCGTATACAAAATGTACCGGCTGCTGTATGCCGCCTATCCCAAAAACAGCGATAACACCTTCACGGTGGACAAGCACGCGTTCCGCGGGTACACCAATGCCGCGATGCAGCTGGCCGAGACCCACGTGGAGCAGCTGCTGACCAAGGAAAAACTGGGCGATTACACCCTGCGCGAGCTGGAGCAGCTTTCCATGACCGGCGAAAAGCTGGCGAAGGATTACCCTCTGTACGCCACCAGCCTTGCCAACCTGGTGCGCACCAGTGAGGAGCGCATCCACAAGCTGGAAGCCAACGACTGAGTTTTTCCCAAAAGACGGCCGCGGCCGTCTTTTTTTGCGCCCGTTTTCGATGGAACCAAGCCCAAGTTTATATACTGCTTTATTTTACCAGATATCGTCCGGAATTGCAACGCCTTCCCGTCGGGTTCCCCGGCAGTTTGCCCCGTTACGGCGGGTTTTCCCTGCAGAAACGGCAAAATTTCTTGACGCTGTGCCCTGTGCATGGTAAACTGAAACGTAAAGATTTTCATGGCGCTCCGCCCGGTCGTGCCATATATTGGAGCAGAGCGCAGTCCCATCGGCTGCGCCGGAAATTCCGCAGAATTTATACTGCCTTTGATTTGAAGAGGGGATCCATATGCACTATCTGGACAACGCCGCCACCACCCGCGTGGCGGATGAGGTCATCGAGGTCATCGCCGAAACGCTGCGCGGCCATTTTGCCAACGCCAGCGCTCTGTACACCCCCGCCGCCGACAGCGAACAGCTGCTGGAGGACAGCCGCGCATCCATTGCGGCCGCACTGGGCTGTGCGCCGACGGAGCTGCTGTTCACCGCCAGCGGCAGCGAGGGCAACAACATCGCCCTGTGGGGCGCCGCTTTTGCCCGCCGCAACTGGGCAAAGGACATTGTCGTCACCGGCTACGAGCACGCCAGCCTTACCCATCCCTGCGACCAGCTGGGCGCACTTGGCTACACCGTCAAGGCGGTAAAGCCCACTGCAGAGGGCATTGTCACGCCGCAGATGCTGGCCGACGCCGTCGGCCCCCACACCGCGCTGGTGGCCGCCATGCAGGTGAACAACGAGACCGGCGCCGCACTGGACATTGCCGAGATGGTAAAGCTCGTGAAGGCCAAAAATGCCCGCACCGCCGTGCATGTGGACGGCGTGCAGGCCTTTATGAAGCTGCCGGTGGACGTGCGTCGCTTTGGTGCGGACAGCTACACCGTGGTGGGCCACAAGCTCCACGCACCCAAGGGCATCGGCGCGCTGTATCTGCGCAAGGGCTACCACATCGAACCGCCGTATCTTGGCGGCAAGCAGGAGCAGGGCCTGCGCCCAGGCACTGAAAACCTGGCCTATGCCGCCGGTTTTGCCAAAGCGGTGCAGCTGCTGCGCCCCACCATGGCGGCCCGCTTTGAAAAAGCGAAGGCGCAGAACGCATGGCTGCGGGAGCAGATCGCCGCGCGGGAGGGCTTTGTGCTCAACAGTCCCCCGGCGGAAACCTGCTCGCCCTACATCCTCAATTTCTCCATCCCCGGCCTGCGCAGCGAAACGGTGCTGCACTATCTGGAGATGAAAAAACAGGTGTACGTCAGCAGTGCTTCCGCCTGCGGCAAGGGCGCGGCCAGCCACACCCTGCAGGCCATGGGCCTGCCCGCCGCCCGTATTGACGGCGCGCTGCGCGTCAGCCTTTGCGGCGACACCACGCAGGAGGATCTGGAAATGCTGATGGAGGGTCTGGACGAAGCTGCCGCCAAGCTGGCACGGGCCAGAAAGCGCTGACAGCACATCGTTCGTCCACTCTTACCTGCAAAAACGCAATTTGTTATCCAATTTGAAATATAACGACAGATTTCAACAGAGAGGAAATCACTATGAACGAAATTTTTATGGCGTATCAGGGCGAGATGGCCCTCAAGGGCCTGAACCGCCGCAGCTTTGAGACCATGCTGGAAAAAAACCTGCGCCGACGCCTGAAAAGCCTGGGCACATTTGACGTACGCACCTCCCAGAGCACCATCTACATCACCCCCAAGGGCGAGGTGGACGCCGACGCCGCCTTCGAGCGCATCCGCACCACCTTCGGCCTTGCGGCCGTCACCCGCGCCGTGGGCTGCGACAAAACGCTGGAAAGCATCTGCGAGACCGCCGAAGCCGCCCTTGGCGAAAAGCTGCGGGGCGCCAAGACCTTCAAGGTGACCAGCAAGCGCGCCGACAAGACCTTCCCCATGACCAGCATGGAGCTGTCCGCACAGGTGGGCGGCTACCTGCTGAGCCGTCATCCCCACCTGAAGGTGGACGTCAAAAACCCGGAGGTCACGGTTTTCTGCGAGGTGCGCGACGGCGCTGCCTTTGTGCACGGCGCCAAGCAGCCCGCGGTGGGCGGCCTGCCCGTTTCCACCAGCGGCAAGGCCGCGCTGCTGCTTTCCGGCGGCATCGACAGCCCCGTCGCAGGCTATATGATGGCCAAACGCGGTCTGCACCTGATGGGCATCCATTTTGCCAGCCCGCCCTACACCAGCGAGCGCGCCAAACAAAAGGTCATCTCTCTGGCCAAGCTGCTGGTGCCCTACACCGGCCGCATGACGGTGTGGGTGGTGCCCTACACCGAGATTCAGGAGCATCTGCACGAAAACGGCCCCGAGGTGCTGTTCACCGTGCTGATGCGCCGCAGCATGATGCGTATTTCCAACATCCTCTGCACAAAATACGGCTGCGACGGCCTTGTCACCGGCGAAAGCCTTGCGCAGGTGGCCAGCCAGACCCTTGCCGCACTGCAGTGCACCGACGCCGCCCAGCCGCTGCCGGTGCTGCGCCCGCTCATCGGCATGGACAAGGTGGAGATCACCGCCATCGCCCGTGAGATCGGCACCTTCGAGACCTCCATTCTGCCTTACGAGGACTGCTGCACCGTCTTTACCCCGCCCCATCCCAAGACCCGTCCCACGCTGGCGGAGATCGAAGAGGCCGAGGCCGCACTGGAGCTGGCCGAAATGGAGGCCGCTGCCGCCGAGGCCGCCGAAAAGGTCTTTGTGGATTTTGACTGAGCCCGCCGGCGAATAAACACGGGCGCTTGTCCGGCCATCACCGCCGCACGGAGCATGTATTCCGCGTTTTCTGCGGGGTGTGCCGTTTTCACACGCACCATACGCGCCGCAGGCAACCGCATAAAGAAAGCGAGGGGGATTTCTGTGAACGCCGAGATCATTGCCGTAGGCACCGAGCTTCTGCTGGGCGATATTGTAAACACCAACGCCCAGTACCTTGCCGCCCAGCTGGCCCTGCTGGGCTTTACCGTCCACTACCAGAGCGTGGTGGGCGACAACGCCGACCGCCTTGCCGGCGTGCTGCTGGCCGCGAAGAACCGCGCCCGCCTGCTGGTGGTATGCGGCGGCCTTGGCCCCACCGAGGACGACCTGACCAAGCAGACCGCGGCACGGGTGTTCCGCGACACCCTTGTGGAGGATCCGGAGGAGCTGGCGCGCATCCGCGCACATTTTGCCGCACTGGACAAGCCCATGTCTCCCAACAACGCCCGGCAGGCCCTTGTGCCCGCCCACGGCGGAAAATTCACCAACGACAACGGCACCGCCCCGGGCATTCTGCTGCGGGACGGCGAAAGCCTTGCCATTCTGCTGCCGGGGCCGCCTTCGGAGCTGCGCCCCATGTTTGAAAAACGGGTGCTGCCCTATCTGCGTACCCTGAGCGACAGCATGCTGGTCAGCCGGTGGCTGCACGTCATCGGCATACCCGAAAGCACGCTGGACACGCAGCTGGCAGCATACCTGAACGCCGCCAACCCCACCACCGCTCTGTACGCCAAAACCGGCGAGGTGCACATCCGCGTGACGGCCAAGGCCGACGACGAAACCACTGCCGCCGCCCTGGCGGACGCCACCGTACGTTCCCTTTGCGCCGAGCTGGGCGATGCAGTGTATTCCACCGACGGCAGCGACCTTGAAACCACCGTGGTGCACCTGCTGAAAGCGGCAGGCGCCACCGCCGCGCTGGCGGAAAGCTGCACCGGTGGACTGCTGGCGCAGCGCATTACCCGCGTCTCCGGCGCTTCGGATGTGTTCCACTGCGGTGTGGTCTGTTACAGCGAGGAGATCAAGCAGAAGCTGCTGGGCGTAAAGGCCGAGACCCTTGCCGCCCACACCGTATACAGCGCTCCCGTTGCCGCACAGATGGCCGTCGGCGCCGCAAAGCTGGCCGGTGCCGATTACGGCGTCGGCGTCACCGGCATCGCCGGCCCCACCGGCGGTTTGCCGGGCATTCCCGTGGGCACGGTATTCATCGCCGTGCACGGCCCGCAGGGGACCTTTGTGCGCCGTGCGCTGTGGACCAACCGCAGCCGCGAGGATGTGCGCGCCCGTGCCGCCACCGCCGCGCTGGAACTGCTGCGCCGCGCCGTTCTGGGTCTGCCCCAGCCGGACGCCGTGCCGTACGCTTTACAAAAAACATAAAGTGGCTCATCTCCGCCGGAGAACGCCTTCCGGAGGATATGCGGCATCAGGAGGTAAAACGCTTATGAAACTTACATTTCTCGGCACCAGCCACGGCGTGCCCGCTGCCGACCGTTACTGCTCCTGCGCCATGCTGGAGATCAACGGGACGGTCTATCTGATCGACGCCGGTGCACCGGTGGCCGACCTGCTCATCCGCCGCGGCATCCCCTACACTGCACTGCGGGCCGTTTTTACCACCCACGCCCACGGCGATCATACCAACGGTCTGCTGCATCTGTGCGATCTTTCCAACTGGTACTTCCGGGAGTCCTCTTACGACGTCTATCTGACGGAGCAGGCTCTGGCCGACACGCTGAAAACTTTCATCGCCATTCAGGACACCGCTCTGGACGAACGGCGCATCCGGCTGCACGTCATGGGCGCGGGCCCGGTGTACCGCGACGAAAACCTGACCGTCACCGCCATCCCCACCCGCCACATGGAGCACGCCGGACGGCCCAGCTATGCTTATACCATCGAGGCGGAAGGCAAGCGGCTGATCTTCACCGGGGACCTGCACGGCGGCGATGCCGCGGATTTTCCCGCCATTGCCAAGGCCGAGCCCAGTGATCTGATCGTGTGCGAGATGGCGCATTTCAGCCACGAGGTGGCCTTCGGCCATCTGGCGGACTGTCCCACCAAGCAGGTGCTGTTCAACCATGTGTGGTACAACTACGAACAGTCCATGGCGGGCATCGAGGCCGCCATGGGCAAATACCCCTTTGCCGTGTGCGCCGTTGCCGACGGCGATGAATTTGAGCTGTAAAGGCAGCCGCAAGTTCTATATTTTTGTACGCCTTACAGGAGAAGCCCATGGATCCGGAAGCACGACGGCAGCGTGGTGACGAAGGGCAGACCGCCCAATGTGATCGCCGCAGGCGTTCCCTGCCGGGTGCTCTGCCCCATCACCGAAGCCGGCAAAACCGGATATCAGCCCTGACGGGCATACAAAAAAGGAGCACAGGCGTGCTCCTTTTTTACGTCTTTATTCAAACCGCTCCGTACCCCACCAGTCGGGGATGAGCTGCGCAAGGCGGACGATCCTGCGGGTCTTCCGGTCCAGCAGGATCTCGATGTCACCGCTGTCTTTGTCCAGCTGCATCATGTATTCCCGGCAGGCACCGCAGGGCGGGCCGACGCGGCCGTCCGGCATGACGGCCACCACCTTGTCGATGCGGCTTTCGCCGTGGGTGAGCATATTGGCGATGGCATTGCGCTCGGCGCACATGCCGAGCGTGCTGGCGGTGTCGATGCAGACGCCCACGTAGACATTGCCCGCCTTTGTCAGAACGGCTGCCGCCACGCCGCCCGCTTCGATGAAAGGCGAAACGACGCGGGGATTCTGCACGCTGCGCGCCGCATCGTACAGGCTTTGCCAGATATCTTTTTCCACAGGTCTCTCCTTCCGCCGGCTGTCAACCGCCCCGGCTCGTACGCCCTGCACGCGCCGGGACGGTTCAGGCAGCTTTTTTTATTTGCAGATCAGCGTGTACTCGCCGCTGCCCAGCTCACAGCACATACGGCCGCCGCGGATCTCGCTTTCCACGGCGATCTCCTCGCCCCCGCGGGAGACCCGCAGCTTGCCCACGGGCACCGGCATGCCGGGAGCGGCTTCGCTGAGCAGGATGCTGCGGCCCTCGGTGAGGGGCAGCTCGCACACGGCGCGGGTGTTGGCCGGCACGCGGATGCGCAGCGTAAAGGTGTCGTAGTCCATCTTCCAGCCCACGTAGACCGTACCGTAAGGCGTCTCGCGGCTGCCGAAGGCCTCGTTCATTTTTGCCATGGTCCAGGGCCGCACCACAAACCGGCGGTAGCCGGGGGCGTCCTCCACCGGGCAGATGCCCAGCACATGGGTGTAGTACCAGCTGGCAAAGGCAAACTGCATGGGATGGTTGCGGGAGCTCTCGCCGCCGTAATAATCCTGCCAGCGGCCGTCGCCCCAGTCAAATCCCTCCCATACGCTGCCGGCGCCGTTGGCCATCATGGTGGCAAAGCTGGCGCGCTGCGGGTTGAACAGCGCCGCCAGCATGTCATCGGCGTAGCCCGCCTCGGTGAGGGCGGGGATCATGTATTTGTTGCCGTAAATACCGGTGCGCAGACCGCCGCCGCAGCGCTCGTTAAGGATCTTTACACAGTCCGCCGCGACGGCTGTGCGCAGCTCTTCGGGGCAAAGGCCGTAGGCCAGCGCCACGCCGTCGGCACCCATGGTGCCGTAGGTGGGCACGGCGGCGTCAAGGAAATGGCGGTTGAAGCTTTCGCGCACGGTCTGCGCCAGCTCCCGCAGGGCGGCGGCGTCCGCCGCATGGCCCAGCACATCGGCGGCTTTGGCGGTCAGCACCGCTACATGGTAAAATTCCGCCGTGGAGGAGACCGGTACGGGCAGGCGCTCGCTGCCGTCCGGACCGCCGGGCGGGCACCAGTCGCCCAGACCGACGCTGATGATGCTGTCGGTGCTGCGGGCGTGCTCGTGCTGCACCCATTCCTTCATCAGCGGGTAGTATTTTTCCAGCACGGCCGTATCGTTGTAATACAGATACATATTCCACGGAATGACCACCTGTGCACAGCCCCACAGCGGCGAGGCGTCGCCGCAGGTGCGCTTGCCGGGGGCGATCATCTGCCAGTCGCCGTAAATTTCTTTTGTGGTGCGCACGTCCTCCAGATATTTTTCGTAGCTGACGGCCATGTCGAAATTGTTGACGGCGCATTCGCTCACCAGCTGGGCGTCGCCCAGCCAGCCGCATTTTTCACGCACGGGGCAGTCCTCGGGCAGGCCGTGGTAGTTGGAAAGAACGGTGCGCAGGCCAAGGGTCTGCAGCGCGTTGGCGGGTTCGTAGGAGCAATGGAAACCGCCCGCCGTTTCCAGCGCGGTGTTGACGGCGTACACCTCAAGAAAATCCTCCGGCAGCTCTTTGGACATCTTGTTGACGCCGGTGATCTCGATGTACTGGAAGCCGTGGTAGGTGAAGCGCGGCTCAAAGCTTTCGCCGCCCGCCGCACCTTTGGCGACGTAACGGTCCTGCTGCAGGGTGCAGGTGTGGAAGGTGCCGCAGGTGGTGAAATCCAGGCTGCCGTTGTCCAGCCGCTCGGCAAAGCGCAGCACATACTCCGCACCGGCGGGAGAATACGGGATATTGATCTTTGCCCAGCCGGCAAAATTTTCACCCATATCCACGATCCAGGTCTGGTCGATGGTACCGGGGTGCTGGTGCATGATGCTTTTGGGCTGCACCCGCCGCGTGCGGCGGATGGGCGGCATCTGGCGGCAAACCAGCTCGCCGCCGGGGGCTTCGGCCTCTGCTGCGGCGCTCCAGCCCGCGGCGTCAAATCCGGCAAGGCACCAGCCGGGCTGTTCCAGACGGGCGTCGTAGGTCTCGCCGCCATAGACGTTGTTCAGGGTGATGGGGCTGTAATCACACTGCCAGCTTTCATCGGTGATAACGATCCCGCGGCTGCCGTCGGCGTACCACAGGTGCAGCTCGGCCAGCAGGCGGGGCGTGCCGTAGTGCAATGTGCCGTCGCACCAGACGCGGTCCTGGTTGTAAAAGCCGCAGCCAAGAATGACGCCCACGGCGTTGCCGCCGCTGCGGATGCCTGAGGTGATGTCATACGCGGCATAGCTGACCAGCTTTTCAAAGTTGGTGTTCATGGGTTCCAGCACGTCATCGGTGACCTTTTCGCCGTTCAGCCACGCCTCGCCGTAACCAAGGCCGCACACATACAGCCGCGCACGGGCCACCGGCTTGTTTACGGTGAACTCTTTGCGCAGGTAAGGCGCCCAGCCGGCGCGGGGACGGGCCTGAGCGATCCATTTTGCGGTGAAGTTCTCGTTGTAAAGCGCAGTCTCAAAGCAGGAGTCCGCGCAGGCAGTCTGCCCGTCGGCATACTGCACCCACACGCGGAACCGGTACACGGCAGCGGGCGCCAGCGGCACACCCGCGTAGCGGATGTTGTTGCTCTGGTCGGTGTTGACCACGCCGGTGTCCCAGCAGTCCGGTGTGTCCAGCGCGGCCGCATCCGTGGCCACGCAGATGCGGTACGCCGCCTGCATGGCGTCGGGGGTATCGCACTCGGCCTGCCAGCCAAAGCGCGGCGTGCGGTTTTCCACGCCCAACGGGCGCTCGCGGTAATCCACAGTCAGTTTTTTCAAAAGCAGCATACGATTTTCCCTCTCTTCTTCTGTTCCGCTCTGTCATCGGCACAACAGACGTTTGTTGCAGTATAGCACATTCCCGCCGGCAAAGAGAAGTGGCTTTTTTCACAAGGATAGTCCGGCAATTTTGTCCAAACGGTCAAGATGCTGTAAACGGGCAAAAAACAGGAGCCGCCGTACCGGTACGGCGGCTCCC
>CAZYRD010000053.1:0-13871 GCA_964649475.1 uncultured Faecalibacterium sp. | reverse complement strand
GAGAAGGTCTTGCCGCATTTGCGCACGCTCTCCTTCAGCGGCCACAGCCACGCGGTGTCGATGTGGGAATGACCCACGAATTTGACCATGGCGTGTGCCTTGTAGGGGATGCTTTCCAGACCGGCCTTCAGCGCGGCAGCGGCGGCGGGCAGACTGGCCTTCAGCCGCGGGAAGTCAAACTCCATATCCAGCTCGTTTGCCGACGCCATGGCGGCGGCAAACAGCTTTTCGTGCAGATAGCTGTCGGAGTTCAGCGCCTTCATCATTTTGCGGACGGTGCCGTCCAGCACGCGGGCGTTGGAGCTTTCAAAGGTGGCCAGCGGGTTCTCAAAGCAGTCCATGGCCTCCATCACGGTGGCAAGGTCAAAGGTGTAGCCCTCCAGCTCCTCGTCGGCCACGGCGATAAAAGCGGTGCGCAGGGTGTACTCCACCAGCGGGGAGCTCTGGGTATCGGAAAGATTGTAGCCGGTGTCCAGGAAGTTGAGGCAGCACTCCGCCTCCACGGTAAAGCTGTCGCCGGGGCCGTACTGTGCGGGCACCACCACACGGGAGCGGTTCTGCCGGAAAAGGCCCAGACCGTTGCGCTTGTCCTCGTAGGAAACAATGCCGGAAACGATCTTGCCGTCAATGCGGATCTGTCCTTCGCCGCCCAGATCCAGCACCAGCAGCGGCTGTCTGCCGGCAAAGCTTTCGGGGACGGTGACGGTGGCGCGGAACATCTGGGTGTGGTCAAACTGCGCCAGCCAGTGGCTGCCCATGGCGATGGGGTGCCAGTCGTCCAGCGGTTCAAAGCGCAGCGCCTCGGGGTACAGAAGCTCCCGGGTCTCCCAGCTGGTGATGGGGTGGATGTCCTGATAGATCATGCTTTTCAGCATGGTCAGCTTGTTGTCCAGAATGATGCGGCTGGTGTAATGCATACGGTTTCCTCCTGGGATGTCATGGTGAGCTAAAGCGAAGGGGTGGTTGAAAAACAGAATAATTAAATGATTTAACTAAAGGAGATTGTAACCAAAAAACAGAGAACTGTCAATGCCTGCCGCAATATTTGCCGCAGACAAAACGGATAAAATATTTGTGCAACCTGACATATCTGCGGTAAAAGGCTCAGCTGCGTTCCTGAAAAACATCGTAAAGCGCGGCCATGGCGGCGGTACGCACCGAAGAACTGCCTCCCGCGGTGACGGGCGGCTGCAGTACGGTGCCGCGGCTCAGCACACGGGCGCTCACCAGCGGGTTCAGGCGTTCCAGCAGCGGCTGAGGCGCGGCGGTCACATCGCCGGTCAGGATCACTTTTTCCAGATCGTACAGGTTGATGGCGTTGACCAGCGCTGCGGCAAGGTATGCGGCGGCGGTATCCAGCAGACAGGCGGCGTCCGGCTCGGCGGCAGCGGCGGCAAGCTGCTCCCAGCTGTCAAACCGGCTGCCGTTCAGCAGCGCGGGAATGCGCAGGTAATTTTCCAGGCAGCCCCTCCCGCCGCAGCTGCAGGGCGGGCCGTCATACCGGATGCTGGTATGGCCGATCTCGGTACCCATGCCGTGGGTGCCGCGGTACAGCGCGTCCCGAATGATCACACCGGAACCCACGCCGTCGTCGATCTGCACCAGCATAAAGCCGGAGGTATCCGCTGCGGCGCCAAAATATTTCTCCTCCAGTGCGCGGGCGTTTGTGTCCTTTTCCAGCAGGGCGGGCAGGCCGGTGCGGCTGTGCAGCATTTCGCAGATGGGAACGTTATGCCAGTCGGTGAAGTTGGGCGGGTTCAGAAGGCAGCCGCTGCGGTGCTCCACCGGGCCGGGTGCGCTGACGCCGATGCCAAGAACTGCGTCGGCGGGCAGGGCCAGCTGCTCCATCTGCTGCCGTATCATCCGGGCGGCGGCATCGGCAGCGGCGGCGGGAGTTTTGCCTGCCAGCGGAAATTCATCGGCGGCGTATATGGTGCCGCACAGGTCCACCGCACCAATGCGGCAGCGGCGTCGGCTGATGCATACGCCGAATACAAACCGCGCGCCCGGGCGCAGGGCAAGCAGGGTGCGGCGCCGTCCGGGCAGGCTGCCCTGTACGGTTTCGCCTTCGCCGCAGGGCTGCACAAGCCCTGCTTCCAGAAGCTCGTCCACGATCTGCGTAATAGAGGCACGGGTCAGCTGTGTGCGTTCGGCAAGCTCTGCGCGGGAGACCGGCCCAAGGCGGATCAGATTCAAAACCAGCTTGCGGTTGGACGCCCGCATGCTGGCGGCGTTGGTGGCATGGTCCATTTTCTTCACAGTCCTTTCTGTACTGTTTATATACTAGCACATCCGGTGCTTTTTTCAAAGCCGTGTGCGGAAATTTTGCGCGGAGGCGTGGTTTTTTCTGCCAAAGCGATTGACAGCGGCAGAGGACAACTATATAATTAAATTGATTAACAAAATAGATCTCGAAGGAGTGACCGGAAGAATGGAAATATTGAACGCAAACACGGCCCGCACTCCGGTGCGCGCTGTTCTGTTTGACTTTGACGGCACCGTTTCCACGCTGCGCTGCGGCTGGGAGCAGGTGATGAAACCCCTGATGCTGGAGATGATCTCCGGCGGCAATGCATGGGACGAGGCGCTGGAAAAAGAGGTGGAGGACTACATCAGCGAGTCCACCGGTATCCAGACCATCCACCAGATGAAGTGGCTGGCGGCAGAGGTGCACCGCCGCGGCAATAACCCCGGTGCTTCCACGGACCCGTGGTGGTACAAGGGTGAATACAACCGCCGTCTGATGGAAAACGTCGGCAAACGGGTGGAAAGCCTGACCACCGGCGCGGTGCCTGCCGCAGAATATCTCATTGCCGGCAGCGAGGCATTTCTGCAGGCGCTGTGCGCCCGCGGCGTAAAGCTGTATGTGGCCAGCGGCACCGACCATCCCGACGTCTGTGCCGAAGCCGCCGCGCTGGGACTGGACAAATACTTCACCCTTATTGCAGGTGCTCCGGTGGGCGAGGAAAACTGCAGCAAGGAAAAGGTGATGGCACAGCTGCTGGAGGCGGAGGGTCTGCATGGGGACGAGGTCGCCGTCATCGGCGACGGCAAGGTGGAGATCCGCCTTGGCTGCGAAGCCGGTGCGCGCACCATCGGCCTTGCCACCAATGAACGTGAGGGCGGCGTGGACGCCGTCAAGCGCGAGCGCCTCATCAAAGCCGGTGCGGATATCATCGCCGGTGATTTTACCGAAAAGGACGCACTGCTGGGTTTCCTCGGCCTGTAAGTTCTTTTTGGAGAGCGACTTTTTTCGTGAACAAAAACGACGACTTATCAATATGAAAAAACAAAGGAGAACCGCCATGAACCGCAGAAGCATGCAGCTGGACTATACCGGCGTCAAAACCTATGACGCCCATGACCGCGTCAATCTGGTACGCATCGACACCCTCAAGCGCCCCGGTGAATACGAGGTGCCCGTCTGGGGCAACGAGGATTTTGACGAACTGGTGGCCCGTATCAAAAAGGCCAAAGCCAACGGCTCGCAGATCATCTTCTCCATGGGCGCCCATGTTATCAAATGCGGCCTGTCGCCCTACCTCATCCGGCTGATGAAGGAGGGCTACATCACCCACATTGCCGGCAACGGCGCCTGCAGCATCCACGATTTTGAGCTGGCCTATCTGGGCGGCACCTCGGAGCACGTGCCCACCGCCATCGAGGACGGCTCCTTCGGTATGTGGGAGCAGACCGGCCGCTGGATGAACGAGGCCATTCAGCAGGGCGCAAAGGACGGCCTTGGCTACGGCGAAGCGCTGGGCCGCTACATTGACGAGCACCCCGAAAAATTCCCCTACCGCGAGGACTGCGTGCTGTGGAACGCCTATGTGCTGGATATCCCCGCAACCTATCACATCGCCATCGGCACGGATATCATCCACCAGCACCCCATCGTGGATTTTGAGGCCATCGGCAAGGCCACCGGCGTGGATTTCAACAAGATCTGCTGGTCCGTCGCCCATATGGACAAAGGCGTTTACATGAACTTCGGCTCCGGCGTCATCGGACCGGAGGTGTTCCTCAAGGCCATCTCCATCGCCCGCAATCTGGGCTATCCCACCTTTGATATCACCACCGGCAACTTTGACCTCATCGATCTGGGCGATTACCGCTGTAAGCTGGGGTACGAGCATCCCCAGTACTACTACCGTCCCCGCAAAAACATCGTCAACCGTCCGGTCAGCTGCGGCGGCAAGGGCTGGCATTTCTGCGGCGACCATCAGGAGACCATCCCCAATCTCTATGAAAAGCTGATGAAGGACTGAACGCTATGTATACACTGAATGAGAAACCTCTGACGCGCGAGGAGCTGCAGACGCTGCTTGCCGGTGTGGACAACGCCCGGGTGGCCCTCATCGGCGACCTGTGTCTGGACCTGTACTGGCTGGCGGATATGAAGCTCAGCGAGCTCTCCCGCGAGACGCCGCATTACCCGCTGCCCGTGGTGGAGGAGCGCTGGGCGCCCGGCGGCGCGGGCAACGCTGCCAACAATATTGCCGCGCTTGCCCCGGCAAAGCTGCTGGTGGTGGGCCTTGTGGGCGACGACTGGCGCGGCGGTCTGCTGCTGCAGTCCATGCAAAGCGCCGGCATCGACTGCACCTATGTCATCCGCGACGCCGCCCGTGTCACCAACACCTACATCAAGCCGCTGCGGCGGGGCATTTCGGACGTGGTGTACGAGGATCCCCGCCTGGATTTTGAGACCCGCGGGCCGGTGAGCGCCGCCACGGAGGAAAAGATCCTTGCCGCGCTGGAGGCCGCCGCCGCACAGGTGGATGTGATCTGCGTCAGCGACCAGATGAAATTCGGCTGCATCACCCCGGCGGTGCGGGAAAAGCTTTCCCAGCTGGGCCGCGCCGGCAAAACCGTGGTGGTGGACAGCCGCGACCACGCAAACGAATACACCTCCGTCACCCTCAAGCCCAACGAGGTGGAGGCCTCCCGCGCCTTTGGCGACGGCACTGTGCTGGAACTGGAGGAGCTTTCGCTGCTGGCGGAACGCATTGCCGCCCGCAGCGGCCGCACCACGCTGATGACGCTGGGCGACAAAGGCTGCTTTGTGGCGGACGGCGCCGGCGTCATCCGCTGCCCGGCCTGTCCTGTTGAGCCGCCCATCGATTTCTGCGGCGCAGGCGACACCTTCCTTGCCGGCTACGGTACGCTGCTGGCTGCCGGGGCGACCCCGGTGCAGGCGGCGCAGACCGCATGCCTGTGCTCGGCGGTCACCATCAAAAAAATCGGCACCACCGGTACCTCCACCCGCGAAGAAGTGATGGCTGCGTGGGATGCCTACTGCGGAGAAAACCGGCCTGCTGTGTCGGAAAAATAATTGGAGGGTGTATCTGTGGAACAGTTTGAGTATATTCTCCGGTACTATCTGCCTGTAAAACCTTACTTTGATGAAGAGTATACCGAAAAAAGATTCCGTGAGCTGCTTTCCTTCTGCAAGGATACCGGAACGGAGACCGTGATGTTTTTTGTGGGCCTGAGCCCCGACTGGTACTATATGCCGGACACGGTGGAAAATGCAAGGCAGGTCCGGGACCAGATGCTGCCCTATATCAAAAGGCTGCGGGCCGAAGGCATCGGCTACCAGCTGAATTTTCAGGTCTGGCTGGGGCAGACGCTGGGCGGTATGGATTTTTCCGATGTGTTCGGCTGGGAAAACCTTGTGGATCACAAAGGCAGAGAGGCACTGGGCTGCGGCTGCTTTTTGGGTGAGAAGTTTCTGAAGATCTCGGCGGAACGCTTTAAAATATGGGCGCAGACCGAGCCGGATGCGATATGGATCGACGATGATTTTCGTCTGCACAACCACGGAACGCCTTCCCTTGCCGCAGCCGGGGGCAAGCCGCGCTATATGGATTACTACTGTTTCTGTGATGAGCATATCCGCCGTTTCAACGAAAAGCACGGCTATGCGCTGGACCGGGATACCATTCTGCGCGAAATACAAAAACCGGGTGAGCCCACGCTGATCCGGCGGCAGTATCTGGAATTTCAAAGCGAGACCGTTGCCGAAGCGGCGGCGTGGGTGCACAGCACCGTCCGGTCGATCTCGCCCGGAACAAAACTGGCGCAGATGACCTCCTGTCCGGATGTGCATGCGGCGGAGGGCAGAAACTGGGGCGATTTCCTTTCGGCGCTCTGCGGGGAGGAAGATCCCCTTGTTCGCGCCCATTTCGGCGAATACATGGAGCCCCGCTCCCGGGATTTCGTGCAGCCGTTCCGTATGCTTTCGCAGCTGCCGGCCAATGTGCGTGAGTGCTGCCAAAGAAACGTCCGGTACTACCCCGAAATCGAGAACACCCGCTATACGGTGTGGTCAAAGTCGGGGGCGGCATCGGTGTACCAGATGTTCCTTTCGGCGTTCATGGGCATGCCGGGTGTCACGCTGGCGATCCACGATCTCGATGGCGGCGCTTTCAGCGATGAGCCCCGGTACTGGGCGATGCTCCGCGACAACAAGGCGCTGCTGGGCGAGCTGAAGAGCAGAAATTTTGCTTCGATGCGGGAGCTTGGTGTTGCGATCCCCACCTCGTGGGAAAGCGGCAAAAAAATCCGACTGACGGACGGCGGCTATGAGGAAATGGGCGGCCTTCGCCGTTATTTTGACAGCTATCTGCTCAAAATGGGCATTCCGTGCAGTTACCGGAATACAAAGGAGCTTGCTGCCGCCGGTGTGACGGCACTGGACCCGTTTACTGCAGCCTACCTGGAGGATGACGAACTGAAGGCCGTGCTTTCGGGCGGTGTTCTCATGGAGGCCGGTGCGGCAAAGGTGCTGGTGGAACGGGGTTTTTCCGCTTACATCGGCATCGATTCCATGGAGAAACGGCACTGGGATGTAAATGTGGAAATTTTGAAGACGTTTACCCGCGAGGACGGCACCTGCATCCGCATCCCCTCCAGAGTGCCGCTGGGCTGCTGGTACAAGGCTGCCTGCCGCGAAGGGGTCGAGGTGCTTTCGGAATTTGCCGACCTGCGCGGCAACCGCACCGAGGCCATGACCTGGTACGAAAACAGTCTTGGGGGCAAGGTGGCGGTATATCTGGCGGAAAACGATTTCGGTACCGGCTTTTTCACCCATTACCGGGTGCGTTTTTTCAAGGATGTGATCGCACGTCTGGCGCCGGAAACGCCGCGTATCGATTGCTGCAGCTACCTGCTGGCCTCTGTGCGTGAGAGTGAAAACGGCAGACGTTATTATTTCGTCGCCAACCTGAGCACGGATACCGTGCGTGAGGTCGTTTTGGACGGACAGAAGGTGGAGATCGAACTGGGAGTCTACGGTTCCGCGGTATTTGCATGCGGGGATGGAAAGTTTTCGCTTGTGGCGAAAGCGGTGATCTGAGTGTGCACAATGAAAGACAGAAGGGAAAGAACCATGCTGTATATTGAAAATGAACGATTTCGCCTCGGTGCGGTGAGCACCGGCGCCGAGCTGCGCAGCTTTGTGGATAAGCGCGGCGGCGAATACGAATATCTCTGGCAGGGCGGCCCCGTCTGGGACGGCTGCTCGCCGCTGCTGTTTCCCGTGGTGGGCAAGCTGAAGGACGACAGCTATACCCTGAACGGCAAAGCCTATACACTGGAAAAGCACGGCTTTGCCCGCCGTCTGGATTTTGCCGTGGAGCGTGCCGAAGCCGAAAGCATCACCTTTCTGCTGAAGGACAGCGCCGCCACGCGGGAGAGCTACCCTTTCCCGTTTGAGCTGCGTGTGACCTTTGCCCTGACCGAAAACGGTTTTACCGTGACTCACCGGGTAAAAAACACCGGCGAAACGGCTATGTACTTTTCGCTGGGTGCGCATCCCGGTTTTCGGTGCAGCATGGGCGACCGCCTTGTGATGGACGAACCGGAGACCGCCGCCGCTTATAAATTTGATGAGAACTTCCTGCGCGGAAAGGTGATGCAGCCGGTGTTTGATGCAAGCCGCGAGCTGGTCATCACGCCGGGGCTTTTTGCCGGGGACGCACTGGTTTTTGATGACCTGCGTTCTGCCGGCTGTACCCTGCGGCGTGCGGACGGCCGCAATGTCCATGTGGACTTCGGCGGCGCGCCCTGTCTGGGCGTCTGGGCCAAGCCCGCGGCACCGTATGTCTGCATTGAACCGTGGTACGGCATTGACGACGCGTGGGACGCCGGCGGCGAGCTGTCTGCCAAGCACCGCATCCAGAGCCTGCCCGCGGGCGAAGAATTTGTCTTTACCGTTACGGTCACGGTGTGACCGGCGGCAAAACCTACCGAAAGGAACCGACCAAATGAACGCGACTACTGTCATCCGGGAGCGCATTGCCGCGCTGCGCCCGGTTTTGCAGCGGATCCCCGATTTGTGGGAGACTTTTGAGCGCTGCTTTCTGAACACCATCGAGACCACCGTGCAGCAGACGGAAAACGACACCTTTGTCATCACCGGCGACATTGCCGCCATGTGGCTGCGGGATTCCACCGCGCAGGTGCTGCACTATCTCCGTTTTGCGGATGATCCTGCCGTTGCCCGTATGCTGGAAGGCCTTATCGCCCGGCAGACGGCGTGTGTTCTGCAGGATCCCTACGCCAATGCTTTCAACCGCGAGCCCTCGGATTATAAACCTTTTGATGACTTTCCCCGCGCCAACGACTGGGTGTGGGAGCGCAAATACGAGATCGACTCGCTGTGCTACCCGCTGTGGCTGGCGGAAAAATACCTGTGCAAAACCGGCAGCACCGCTTTTCTGACGGAGGAATTCCACGCCGCGCTGCGCACGGTGGTACAGGTACTGCGCACGGAACAGAACCATATGGCGCAGAGCCCGTACCGTTTTCAGCGGACGGACTGCCCGCCCAGCGACACCCTGACCCACGAAGGCATGGGAGAGCCGGTGGCTTATACCGGCATGACCTGGGGCGGCTTCCGTCCCAGCGACGACGCCTGCCGGTATGGATATCTGGTGCCGTCCAACCTGTTTGCGGCGCGCGCAATGCAGTCTGCGCAGTATCTGGCGGCGCAGCTGGGCGATGACGCCCTTGCAGAGGAAGCCGGTGCTCTTGGTGAGGAGATTGCCGCCGGTGTGCGCCGCCACGGCGTGGTGGAGCATCCGGAATTCGGCAGCATTCTTGCCTACGAGGTGGACGGCCTTGGCAACGTCAATCTGATGGACGACGCAAACGTCCCCAGCCTGCTGGCGCTGCCGTATATGGAGGTCTGTGCGCCGGAGGATGAACTGTACAAAAACACCCGCCGCTTTGTGCTCAGCGGGCACAATCCCTATTATTATACCGGCACGCTGGCCGCCGGCGTCGGCAGCCCGCACACGCCGGAAGGCTATGTGTGGCCCATTGCACTGTGCGTGCAGGCCATGACCAGCACCGATCTGGACGAGATCGCCGGTATCGTGCACACGCTGCTGCATACCCATGGCGGCACCGGCTTCATGCACGAAAGCTTTGATCCCGACGCTCCGCAGAATTTTACCCGCAGTTGGTTTGCGTGGGCAAATTCCATGTTCGGGCAGCTGATTTACCTGCTGTATGAGACCGACTGTCTGGAGGAAGTGCTCTCCCGTGTGGAAGCGCTCTGACCCTGCCGGAAGCGCCGCTGCCGCGGACCGCATTGCTTTAAAAAGGCGCCCTTTGCCGTTCAAAACGGCGGAGGGCGTTTTTTTGTGCGCCATAGTCTTCCTGCCATGAAAAAACAGCGGTAAAATCGGCCGGCGGCATGGACGCCGCACCGCTGCCGCAGGTGCAAAAAATACGGAAAACAGGGTTGACTTCCGCAATGGGATGCGGTATGCTTGCAGTGGATACCCGATGCCGATGCAACAGGAGGATGAGTCATGCAGCAGAGCATAAACAAAAAAGAACTGGCCGATACCATGGTGGAGGAAGCGCTGCACGCGCTGACCAAAAAGCCTGTCAGATGTACCACGCTGGAGCGGGTCCGGATCTTCTGCGAAGCGCATCATGCGCTGCCGCCGCAGCTTCCTCAGCCGCTGAAGCTTGGACGGGGACTTTTATATGCTTTGGAGAGGATCTCTCTGCCGTTGAAGCCGACCGATCTTCTGGTGGGACGCATCAGTGAGGAAGTTCCGGATGAAGAGGGTGAAGCGTTTATCGAAGAGCTGCTGCGGGATCCGGAATTTCCTGTCGCACTGCGGCCGAACTGGATGCTTGACGGCGGGCACTGCTCTTTTTACTGGAAAGAGCTGATGGAGCTGGGGCTTTCCGGCCTGAAAGCCCGGGCGGAAAACGAGCTTGCCCGCCGCACCGCTGCAGGAGAGGCGCAGCCGCGGCTGGACTTTCTGCAGGGTGCTGTTCATATTTACGAGGCAATGCAGCTGTACCTGTGCCGCTGGGCGGATGCCGCCCGCGCCGCAGGGCTGACGGATGCCGCACAAGCCTGTGCGGCAGTGGCGCAGCGCGAGCCGCGCACCTTCCGCGAGGGGCTGCAGCTTTTGTGGATCATCCATCTGGTGTTCTGCACCATGCTGGCGGGCAATCCCACGCTGGCGCTTGGCAAAATGGACCGGCTGCTGCAGCCGCTGTATGACGCAGACCTTGCCGCGGGAAGGCTGACCCGGCAGGAGGCCGGGCTGCTGATCCTGGATTTTTACTGCAAACACAACCTGATCATGGGCCGCGGCGAGCACCAGATGAGTCAGGACGATCCGGAACAGTTCAGCGGCTGGCACCGGCAGCTGAACTGCGATGCACCGCAGTATCTGGTGCTGGGCGGCACCAATGCCGACGGCAGCAGCGCCTGCACCGATCTGAGCCTGCTGTTTGCCGAATGTGTGGTGCCGCGGTTCAAAAATCCGGTGATGGTCATCCACTATTCGCCGGAAATGGCTCAAAAGCATCCGGCGTTCTGGCGTGTCTGCGTGGATAAAATGCGGCAGAGCGCCTCGATGATGGTGTATAACGAAAAGGCCGTGACGGCGGCGTATATCCGCGCCGGTGCCGACCCGCAGGACGCGGCGGAGTTTGAGCATTTCGGCTGCAACTGGCCCTGCATCCCCGGTATGGAGAATGATATTGCGCAGATGTATCCGATCCATCCGGAAGAGGATCGCCTCTCGACCCTTGCGGTCGCAGGCGAAGAGGCACCGGCAATCTGCCGCCGCCTGCCGGTGGAGGACGTGCGGGACTGGCTTTTGCAATGCGCGGCTGACGGGCGGGAGCCGGACTCCATTGAGGAACTGTACGACTGCCTGGGCGCCCGGATGAAGCAGAAAAGCGAGCTTCTGGTGCGCAAGCACCGGTTGTTCCGCGATATGGTAACAGCCAAAGCGCCCGGCGTGCTGCTGTTTGCCGACTGCTTCACTGCGGAAAGCATCACCCGCGCCGCCAATCTGGATACCGGCGGCAGCAAATACCACACTGTGAGACATACCCCGCCCGGACTGGCTACGCTGGCGGACAGCGTCACTGCCATCGACTGGCTGGTGTTTCAAAAGAAAAAGCTGACGGCAAAACAGCTTGCCGCGGCGCTGGAAGCGGATTTTGAAGGATATCCTGCGGTGCTTTCCCTGTGCAGAAATGCCCCCAAGCTGGGACAGGATCACGCGCTTGCCAATGCCCATGCCGGGCGGCTGCTAACGCTTTGGACCGACCATATCTCCGCCGCGCAGGCGCTGCCCGGCGAAACACCCGGCGCAGCCAGACTGCTGGTCGAGCTCTGCATACAGACGGATACCGGTCACATCCGGCTTGGTGCGCAGCTCGGTGCAACGCCGGACGGCCGTCGTGCCGGTGCGCCGATCAGTCAGAACTGCCAGCCCACCGAGGGCGTATGTGTCAACGGCCTCAGCGCGCGTCTGTGCAGCATGGCAAGCCTGCCGTTTGAGCGCATCACCTCCGGTGCGCAGAATATATCCATTCAGCCGCGTGCCTTTGCGGGGGAGCGGGGGCTTGACCTGCTTGCCGGCACACTGGCCGCCTATTTTGATATGGGCGGTCTGCAGACGCAGATCAGCGCCGTTTCCACAGAGGATCTGCGTGCCGCCCAGCGCGACCCGGACGCTCACCGGGATCTGATGGTGCGTATCACGGGTTACAGCGCGGTTTTTGTGGATATGGCCGAAGCAGCGCAGAACGAGATCATCCGCCGCGAGGAAATGCAGGAATGAACGCCTGCTGTTGGAAAGTATAACGATTTCGGGTGAAGGAGACCTGTTATGAAACGTATTTCTCTGGGCCGCAGCGGCCTGACCGTAAGTGAGATGTGCATGGGTGCCATGAATTTCGGCACCTATGTGGACGAAGCCTCCTCGGCACAGCTTCTGGATGCCTTTCTGGACGCAGGCGGCAACTTTATCGATACCTCCAACAACTATGCTCACTGGGCGCCCGGCGCTGTCGGCGACGAAAGCGAAAAGCTTCTGGGCCGCTGGCTGGCGCAAAGCGGCAAGCGGAATGAGGTGGTGCTGGCCACAAAGGTCGGCTTTGACCGTCACGGCGTGGGCGCGGGTCTGCGCGCTGCGCAGATCGAGCGCTGGTGCGACGAAAGCCTGCGCAATCTGAAAACGGATGTCATCGACCTGTACTACGCCCATGTGGACGATATGAATACCCCGGTGGAGGAAACGATGGAAGCCTTCGACCGGCTGCTGCGCAAGGGTAAGGTGCGGGCCATCGGCGCCAGCAATTATTACACGTGGCGCCTTTGCGAGGTGCGCGAAGCCTGCGAGAAATACGGCTTTGCCGACTACACCGTGCTGCAGCAGCGCTACAGCTACCTGTTTATGGAAAACGGACTGAAAAGCCCGTATCCTTACAACGAGGCCGCATCCACCGAAAAGCTGCGTTACCTGGCAAAATACGGTCTGCCGCTGGTGGCGTATTCCTGCAATGCGGGCGGCGGCTATGCCGATGAAGCCCGTCTGCCCAAGGGCTTTGTCAAGGGCGAACGTCTGGAAGCCCTGCAGAATATGGCGGCCGAAAAAGGCGTACCCGCCAACGTGCTGCAGCTGGCGTGGATGCTGCATTCCTGGCGCTTTGCGGACCGTCCGCAGATCGTGCCGCTGTTCAGCGCCGGAAGTCTGGCCCATCTGGAGGAAAATCTCTCCGCTGCCGAAGTGCAGCTGACCACGGAGGAAGCTGCTTTTCTGAATGAGGCCTGAGCAGCGTCCGGAAAGAAAATAAAACAGAGGCGTTTTGCTTCGGGGCTGTGCCGCGGCGGAACGCCTCTTTTTTTCGTAGGGAAAATGTACAGTTTTTTAGACGCAAATTTGTCGAAAAAACCGTTTACTTTCCGTGCGCCGGATGATAGGATATATGCGGACGAATACGCCCCGTGCAAATACAGCAAGCAAAGGAGAACCACCATGGCATTTCTGACCGAAGAGGACCGCAAATATACCACGCCCGAGGACATCTGTGCCCATCTTGGCGACGATTACGGCAAGTTCTGCGGCGCCATCGTGCCGCCCATTTTCCAGAATTCCCTGTTCGTGCAGCCCACTGCGGCCAACAACGTTTCCCATACGGACTATCAGTACACCCGCACCGCCAACCCCACCGTCGATGTGGCCGAGCGCAAGATCGCCGCGCTGGAAGGCGGCGACGGTGCGCTGTGCTTTGCCTCCGGCATGGCTGCCATCAGCACCGGCATCATGTACTTCCTCAAGGCCAACTGCCATGTGGTCATGGTGGCGTCCTCCTACGGCGGCGCACAGGGTCTGCTGAAAGGGTATTTCCCCAAAAAGTTCGGCATCGAATTCACGCTGGTGGAGGGCAGCTCCGTGGAGGAGATCGAGGCTGCCATCCGTCCCGAAACCACCCTCATCTATCTGGAGAGCCCCTGTTCCTTCACACTGAAGATGCAGGATCTGGAGGCCGTTGCCGCCATTGCCAAGGCCCGCGGCATCGATACCGTCATCGACAAC
>CAZYRD010000052.1:5873-13889 GCA_964649475.1 uncultured Faecalibacterium sp. | reverse complement strand
CTTCGGTGATACGCCCGGCTGCAAGGTCGGCTTCGTACAGCGGCATCAGCAGCCGGTCCATATGCCCCAGCTGGGAAATGCCGATGTGATCCATCGTGGCCACCGCCTCCCGCGTGAACAGCAGCATGGCAAGCCCCTCGTAAAAGGTGGCCGGCGCCTGTGCGGGGATGCGCCGTGCTGTCTGACTGATGCGGCGCAGGTTGGCGGCCTGTTTTTCGTCGGTGCACTTCTGCAGCATCTCTTCGGCACGGTCGGCAAATTTCTCCGAGACCTGAAGCAGCACACGGCAGCCGGTCTGTGCGGCAAGGCAGAAGGCCTCCTCCTCGCTGCCGGGCTGTACCGTCTGCAGACGGTCAGCCAGTTTTTCCAGCAGGCCGTTGACGCCCACGGCGAACAGCTCGGTGTAGCCGAGAGTATGGTGGTCGATGTCGAAAGGCGCGGACATACCGCAGGCCACCAGATCGCCTTCACCGAAGAAAAGAGGCGCAAAATCCGCATCCAGCTTTGCGGCAAGCGGGTGCTTTTCCAGAATATGGCTGCGCAGATGCTCGCGGAACCAATGCCCCGGTGAAAGCGTACCGCCGGCGCCCCATGTGTCCCGTTCGCGCAGGCCCATTTCAAACCAGAACGGGTTGTTCAGAAAGACGACCGGTTCAAACAATTCGGCGATCAGCTCATATAAATGGCTTTTCAGCAGCACGCCCGGGGTGTCCGGATTTTTTGCGTAAAAATCATCCATCCGCCCGTAGATCTCCGTGCGGATGCGGACGATCTCGCTGGAGCTGATCTCCTCCGGATGCAGCAGGGCCTGCAGTTCCATCGGCAGAGTAGAGTAGTATTCCGTCATTTCTTTTCGCAGTGCGTCGATCATCGCGGTCCCTCCCGTGGGTATCTGCTCGTACGAGATAAATATTTTCCTGTTTTATAATAGTGGTTTGCGCTGGGCGAAGCAATGTGTTATAATGCTTTTGAATTGATCTTTTGTGCTTTTGTGCGTGAAAGGCGGGGATGTTTTCGTGAAGGTCGTCGTGGCCGAAACCGGCAACGAACAGGCGCCGGATTTCTGCGTGCACCGGGAACACGGCTGCAGCGATTATCTTTTTGTCCACTTTCGCTCACCGGCAATGCTGTGGGTCAACGACCGCTATGTGCCGGTGGACAAGGGTGTCTGTGTCTTTTTTGAGCGGAATAAAAAGCACAGTTATTACGGGTGCGGGACGGAGGCTTTTCTGCATGACTACATGCACTTTGAACCGACGGACGAGCTGGAAGAACTGCTGTTTTTTGACGTCCCGAAAGGTGAGCCGCTGTATCTGACCATGCCGCAGCGCATCACGGATGCACTGGCGGAGCTGAGCAGGACCTGCAATGACTTTTCGCGCTATCGGGCGCAGCTGCTGAACCACCTGGGCAGCGTGTTTTTCTATCGCATCAGGGAACAGATCGAGCATACGGATATTCAGACGGGACAGCGCAAGGCGTTTCAGACGCTGTACGAGCTGCGCGCGCAGATCTATCGCGAACCCGGTGAGGACTGGAGCGTAGAGAGGATGTGCCGGCAGACCTGCATGAGCCGTTCCTACCTGCAGCACCTGTACCGCAGCTTTTTTCAGGTATCCTGTACCGAGGACGTCATCCGTGCACGGCTGGCTGCGGCAAAGGCACTGCTGACGGCGGGCGATTTTAAGATCAGCGTGATCGCCGGGCGCTGCGGATACCACAGTGTTCCGCATTTTTTGCGGCAGTTCAAAAAGAGTGTCGGCGTCTCGCCGGGAGAGTTCCGCGCGAAAGGCGGGACGGACGGCGAACCGGGGAAATAAAACGATCCGCAGGGGAACGGGCTGTGCAAGCCGTTCCCCTGCGGATCGTTTTGTGCGGTAAAATTTACGGCTCAGAAACCTTCAAACTCATCCCAGAAGCCGGCCTTTTCCATGCAGGCTTTGTAGGCTTCATAAGTCCAGCCGTCACCGATGTTGCAGGCGAAGTGATTCTTACCCTTCGCGCCGTCGGCGGTTTCCCAGGTGATGAGATAGAATCCGGATTTCCGCTCCGGCAGCTTTGCGGCACGCAGCGTTTCGCCGGGGGCAAGCTCCACTTTACCCTCGGTCAGTACCTCGCCGGTGGAAAGATCGGCGACGGTGTACTGCGCGGCGACGGCAAAGCGGTTTTCGTTGGCGGCGATCAGATCGATGCGGCCGTTTTCCGGTTCGTCACAGAACAGGCAGAACGGCTGCTGCGACCGTTTGATGTAGCTGTACGCCAGCTTTCGGACGCCGTACCAGTCGGTGATGGCGTCGGAGACCTGAGGCCAGCCGTCGATGACGTTCCACCACAGAATACCGGTCTTGCGCCATTTTGCGGCGCGGAAGCTTTCGATGAAATATTTCTTTGCCTCCGCCTGCGAGATCTGGCTCTGCCGTGCAAAGGTGTCCAGATCGCCGGAAGCGCTGCCAAAAATGCGCTCCACATGCTTGATCATCAGCTCCAGACGGTAGGCGTAGGGGTTGTCCTCCACCTCGGTGGTCATGCCGGCGGCATGCACCAGCCAGTCGCCGTTGGTGCAGATCTCACGGATGTCCTTCTGCGGCAGGCTGGCGGCGGGAATGAACTTTTTGATGGATCCCGGCGACGGGCAGCCGTGGTAGCCGATCTCGGACGCAAAGTGGCATTCGGGAGAAAGATAGAAATTGCCCTTGAAGAAATCGCGCGGGCCCCACAGATGATCCTCCGCAGGCATGCCGTAGCGCCATGCCTTTTCGTCCAGATACGGCGAGCTGGGCAGATAGGGGCGGGTGGCGTCATGGTTGCGCACCTCGCGCAGGATGACCTCGCGGGTCAGCTTGTTGAGGTTGGGGTCAATGTAGGCGGGGGGATCGTCATCGGTGCGGTGCTGCTCCCAGTAGTTGACGACAAACACGTCGCATTCGTTGTCGCCCGCCCATACGGCAAGGCTGGGGTGCTGCCGTTTTTCAAGCACCACCTGCTTTACCTCCTCTTTTACAAGGCGGCACAGGCGGTCGTCGTCGGGATAATGGCCGCAGGCAAGCGCAAAGTCCTGCCAGATCATGATGCCATGCTCGTCACAGTAATCGTACAATACGTCGCTGGGGTAGGCGTTGCCGCCCCAGCAGCGGATCATGTTACAGCCAAGATCGTCGGCGAGCGCAACGTCCCGCAGGGTGTACTCGTCGTGGCGGGAGGGCAGCGCGTCGGTGGGTACCCAGTTGGTGCCCATCACAAAAATCTTCTGCCCGTTGACGATAAAGCAGAATTCGCCGTCCCCGCCGGAGCGGGAGGTGCGCTTGAGCCACAGATGCCGGATGCCCAGCTTGTAGCTGACAGTGTCGCACACTTCACCCTTGTAAAGCAGGGTGACGGTCACATCGTACAGGTTGGGTTCGCCGTAGTTCTTCGGCCACCACAGCACGGGGTCGGGCAGCATGGTCTGGATGCGCAGCGAGGCGCAGTAGGGCTTGTGCTCGGTGCGGAAGCTGCTGTCGCCGCAGCGGCCTTCCACCACCACGCGGAAATCGGTGAGAAAGTCCGCTTCGGTCTCGATTTTCAGGGTGGTGTACAGATGTGCCAGCGAGTTGTTGTCATACAGCGCGTGGGTGTAGGTGTAGGGGGCAACGATGCGGGACACCGGCAGATACTCCACACAGACCGGCTTCCACAACCCGGCCGAAACGATGCGTGGCATGATGTCCCACCCAAACATGGAGCCGGGCTTGCGCAGCATGATGCCGTCCTGGTTATACTGCAGGCCAAAGCACATGGCGGGGATGTCAAAGCTGCGGGCGTAAATGCAGGCGGGAAGAATATGCACCACCAGCGTGTGGCTGCCCGCGGCAAGCCCTTTCAGCGGAAAACGGTGGGCGTGCAGCATGTTTTCCACAAAGCCCAGCTCTTCGCCGTCAAGGTAGACGTACGCCGCAGTGTCGATGCCGCCGAACACAAGGAAGGCGTCAAACCCGCTGCGAGGGGCGAATTCGAAGGTGGTGTGATAAAAATAGTGGCAGCTTTCAAACTTCTGGGTCTGGATCGTATTGGCGCCCATGTAGATATCGTCCAGCAGGCCTTCGCGCATCAGGTCCAGCTCCACGTTGCCGGGGACGGTGGCGGGTACGGACTGCAGCCCGCAGGCTGCGACGGCGGCGGGGGTCCTGGGGTCAATGCCCTCTGCTTTCAGCTGCGCATTGGCAATCCATGCAAGCTTCCAGCTTTCAATGCGGATCTGCTCTTTCATACATACCTCCCGGTGCTTCTTCTTCCTGTGATGCAAAAATGAGGTTTTGCTGGCTTTATTATATCGCTGTGAGGGCTGAGGGTCAACATCAAAAGTAAAATATAAGGGAAAATGATCGGATGCGCAGGATCGTGCATAAGCTGAGAGGCAAGGAAGGAATGCAGACGGCAGGGAAACTTTTGGCAGGGTGTGTCCGTTTTTATGACAAAAAGCGGAATTTGCGCAGATAATTTTAAAATACCGTTGACATTTCGTTCATAATTCTGGCATAAAATATTATTTATAACATATTTTGAAACGTATTGCATTGGAAGGAGCCGGAAGGAAAGCGACGAAATGGCAAAAAGAAAAGACCGTCCCATCTATCTGTTCATCAAAGGCATCATCCGGCTTGTGACGCCGAAAATGCGGGTGGAGGGTGCGGAAAATCTGCCGCAGGAGGCGGCAGTCATCGTGGGCAACCACGCCCAGATGTACGGCCCCATCGCCTGCGAGCTGTACTCTCCCAGGGCCCGTTATACATGGTGTGCCGGGCAGATGATGGAAAGAAAGGCTGTAGCGGAATACGCCTTTCAGGATTTCTGGTCCCAGAAGCCGGTGCGCAGCCAGTGGTTTTACAAAATTCTGTCCCACCTGATCACACCGGTCAGCGTGTGCGTGTTCAACAACGCAAACACCATCGGCGTTTGGCATGACGGCCGTATTATGTCCACCTTCCGCAGCACGGTCGGCGTGCTGAAGGACGGCGCGGACGTGGTCATCTTTCCCGAACACGACGTGGCCTGCAACAACATCCTGTGCGAATTTCAGGAGAATTTCATCGACGTTGCCCGTCTGTATTATAAACGGACGGGCAAGGAGCTGAGCTTTGTGCCGCTGTACATCGCGCCGAAGCTGGGGAAAATGGTCTACGGCAAACCGGTGAGATTCTGTGCGCAGACCCCCATAGAGGAGGAGCGCCGCCGCATCAGCGCGTACCTGCTGCAGGAGATCACCTCCATCGCCCGCGCCCTGCCGGAGCACACCGTCATCCCGTACCGCAACATCCCCAAAAAATACTATCCATCCAACAAGAACTGTGAGGCGAAAACGAATGCGCAGGCCTGTCGTTGATTACCGCACCTTCCGTCTTTCCCGGCTGAACGAGCCGCAGTTTTCCCACCTGAAGTACCTGCTGGGCTGGGTGGGGTATTTCGCGCTGTATTTTCTTACCGAAAACCTCATCCCGGCGGAAAAATGCTATCCGGTGCACTGTTTTCTGGATGACCTGATCCCTTTTAACGAGTGGTTCCTGCTGCCATATGTGTTCTGGTATCTGCTGATCGTGTTTTCGCTGCTGTGCTTTATGCTGTATGATACGGAAAGCTTCAAGCGGCTGCAGATCTTTATCATCGTGACGCAGGTGGTGGCCATGGCGGCGTACATACTGTTTCCCACCCGGCAGGATCTGCGCCCGGCAGTTTTTCCGCGGGAAAATTTTCTGACGGACTGCGTGGCGTTCCTGTATGCGGTTGATACCAATACCGGCGTGTGCCCCTCGCTGCATGTGGCGTACTCGCTGGGCATTGCCTCCGTCTGGCTGAAGGCAAAAGACTCGCCGCTGTGGTGGCGCTGCTTTGTTGTGGTGAGCGTGGTGCTTATCTGCCTTTCCACCATGTTCATCAAGCAGCACTCTGCCGTGGACGTGCTTGCCGCGCTGCCGCTGGGCCTTCTGGCGGAATATATCACGTTTGGAAAATCGTACTGGCGTCCCCGACTGAAACGTAAAACGGAATAATGTGCCTGAAAAAGATCTCCGGTGCCGACCGGAGATTTTTTTGTTGCATTTCCCATAGAGGGCCTATATAATTTTGGTAGGAGAGAACCCTGTATTTTTTGCTGCATGGGAGGAAAAGATCATGACATCACGCGAACTGGGCAACGCCATTTTTGCACGGAAGAATACCGGAGGGCCGGCCTTCTGGACGGGTCACCCCAACGACAAGACCGTTCCGCTGTATGCAAAGGAGTGGGGCATCGACCCCACCCGGGAGGCGATCTATCAGTACCTGCGGGACGACTGCCGCTGGCTGCAGTCCAACAGCTATTATTACGATGATGAGGGAAACCCCGCCCCGCAGTTTGATATGGACTGGGGCCACAAGCGCACCAGCATCAATGCGGACGGCTGCTTTGCCGAGGCGGAAACGCTGGAGGATATCAAAAACTACCCCTGGCCAAAGGCGGAAAATCTGGATTTTGAACCCATTTACGCCGAGCTTGAAAAATATCCCGACAAAATGGTGTTCTGCGGTGCGTGGGCCTGTTTTTATCATGTGGTCGCGGATCTGTTCGGCATGGAGAACTACTTCGTCAAGATGTACGAAAACCCCATGCTCGTGGACGCAGTGACGGAGAAGGTCACGGATTATTACGTGGAGGCCAACGAACGCTTTTACGCCGGTCTGGGCGACCGGAATGCCGACGTGATGTTCTTCGGCAACGACTTCGGCACCCAGTTGGATCTGCAGATCTCACCGGAGTGCTTCCGCCGGTTTGTGCTGCCTGCCACCAAACGTATACTTGCCACTGGCAAAAAGTATGGCAAAAAGATCATGCTGCACTCCTGCGGTTCCATCTGGCGCGTCATTCCGGACCTGATCGATGCGGGCGTGGACGCGCTGCATCCCATTCAGGCGGGGGCTGCCGGCATGGACGCCGTCAGCCTGTCACAGTTCAAAAACGACATCGCCTTCGTGGGCGGCATCAACGCCCAGAGCTTTCTGGTGGATTCCACCCCGGAGCAGGTCGCCCGCGAGACCGAGCGCGTCTGGAACGTGCTGGGGCCCAACATCGTGCTTTCGCCCAGCCACGAGGAGATCCTGCCCAACGTGCCCTCCGCCAACATAAAAGCCATCTCCGACACCGCACACCGGCTGCGCGGTGAATAAAGCGCCGTCGCACACACGGAATTTTATGCTGCGTGTAAATTTTTGGAGAAGGTGCTGCAATATTTATGGCTTTGGCTATGAAAGAGCAAAAATACAGGCCTTGTGTGGGCCTGCAAATCAAATTTGACGGAGATGCTGCAATTTGGCAGCATCTCCTGCTTCGCGGCGCTTGATCCCGAATTCTCGGAATCCGAGAGCGATTCCGGGTCTTTGGGGTGGCCTTTTTGCACTCGAAAACGTAGAATGAAAGGCGAAGAGGGCGCACATCGCCGCGAAAGGAGCAGAACATGGAATATAAGACCATCGGAAATTTCATCACCACCCTGCGCAAGGCCAACGGGCTGACGCAGAAGGATCTGGCGGAAAAACTGAATGTGTCGGATAAAACGGTAAGCCGCTGGGAACGGGACGAGAGCGCGCCGGATCTTTCTCTGATCCCGGTCATCGCCGAGCTGTTCGGCGTCACCTGCGACGAGCTGCTGCGGGGCGAGCGCCGCCCGCCGGAGGAGCGCGGCCCCGCCGTACAGGAGGAGGCCGTCACCCCCAAAAGCGAAAAACTGCGCCGCCGGCTGCTGCGGCAGACGCTTTCTCAGTACCAGAACCGCACCTGCATCGCCATCGGCCTTTCTGTGCTGGGGCTGCTGGCGGCACTGGTGGGCAATCTGGCGTTTCTCAGCGCGGTGCTGGGCTTTCTTGCGGGGGCGGTGTTTTTTGCGGTAAGCCTTGTGTGTCAGGTCATCTTCCGCAACCGTGCTTTCCTCAGCGTGGAGGACGCAGAGCTGGAAGAAGCCGCGCTTTCACAGTTCCGGCGCAGCGTCCTCCGGCTGGAACAGCGCAGCA
>CAZYRD010000052.1:0-5863 GCA_964649475.1 uncultured Faecalibacterium sp. | reverse complement strand
GGTGGCGTTCATCGGCTTTACATTTCCTCTGGTGCTGGTGGATGCTTACATGGGCCTTGGTGCGGACAGCTTGCTGCTGTTCGGTACGGCCGGGGCTGCGCTGGCACTGCTGGCCTACGCTGTGGCGTTGTATTTTATCAATGCCTCGCTGCTGAAAAAAGGCGTCTATACCCTCAGCGAAAAAGAACTGGCCGCCTACCGGCACAACCACCGGCTGAAAGGCCGCTGTGCCGCATCGCTGCTGGTGCTCTGGGTGCTGACTGCCGCCGTGCATATCGGTATGACCGCGCTGTACGGGCCGGGTTCCGTTATGCAGGGCACGGTTTTTTATGACTACGAAAGCTTTGTCGAGTACATGGAGCAGGACATCCCTCACCAGCCGTATGCTTCTTTTGAAGGCGGCACCACGGCGCAGGAAGAGGTCATTTCGTCTGCGGGCGGGGTGATCCGGTACGACGAAAACGGAAACGAGGTCAGCGGGGAGGAGTCGCTTCGGCGCACGCTGAAAGACGCGGACGGCAATGTGGTGTGCGAGTACATCGCCCGCAACGAAAGCGTCAGCAGCATCCGCTATTCTGCCCGTAAGGGCACCGTGCTGCCCATCACCGTCAGCACTCATGCGCAGCGGCAGCAGGCAGAGGCGATGGTGCAGGTTCGCCATGTTGTGTTTGCGGCTGTCTATGTGCTGGAGGCTGCTTTCATCGTGACCGGTTATTTCCGAAAGCGTGCCGGGCGCACAAAAGATGGTTTTCCTCCGGCATAAGAATAAAAAAAGACGCCAGTCATCCGGTGGGGCCGGATGGCTGGCGTTTTGCGTGCAGTGGTTTCAGCCGTTGGTCTGTTTTGCCGTCATTTGCGCGGGAATGCCCAGCTCGTTGAAGCAGCGGCACAGTTCGGCAAGATAGCGCTCCGGGGCGGCGGGGTAGGCAAGGCCGTGGCCCGCGCCGGGCACGGTGATCAGCCGTTTGGGCGCAGTGCAGGCCTCGTAGTTGCGGCGGCTCATCTCGCAGGGAACAAAGTCATCGTCCTCGCCGTGGGCAAAAACGATGGGCAGCGTGCAGGTCTTCATCGCCGCGATGGGGCTGGTCTCGTCCAGGTCAAACCGGCCGAACAGCCGTGCGCCCAGCTTTACAAAGGGGTAGGCCGCCTTCGGCGGCAGCTTCATTTCGGCGATCACCTTTTGAATGATGTCCTTTGCGCTGGTGTAGCCGCAGTCCGCCAGCACGCCGACCACGTTTTTCGGCAGCGGCTTGCCCGCGGCCATCATCACGGTGGCGGCGCCCATGGAAACACCGGTCAGGATGATCCGTACATCCTCGCCGAAATAGCTGATCATAAAATTCACCCAACTGCGGCAATCCTTGCACTCGTTTACGCCGAAGGTGATGACACTGCCCTCGCTTTTGCTGCTGCAGCGCTGATCCACCAGCAGAATACTGTGGCCAAGGTCAAAGCAGCGCTGCACACCGCCGCACAGGTCGCGCTCGGCGTTGCCGCGGTACCCGTGGAACATCAGCTCGATGGGTGCGCCGGGGGCGTATTCGTAATACCGGCCGGCCAGCTTCAGGCCGTCGAAGGAGCGGATGGAAAACTCCTTGTGGGGCAGGGCGCGCACCTCTTTGATCCATTGGATCATCATCGGGTGGTACGGCTCGTAAATTTCGCCGGGCGGCAGGTCAAACTCCACCGGAACGGCGGGGGCGGTGCGTCTGGCGTAAAATGCCATACGGTAACAGATGTAGGCGGTCAGAATGACCAGCGCGGCAAGGGCGGCGGCGCATCCTGCGACGATCCAAAATACTTTCATAGCAGCTCCACTCTTTCAAAATTACGGTGATATTATAGCGCGTTCACTCGCCCAATTCAAGAAACAAACCCGGCGATCTGCCCAAAACAAAGGGCGTTTTGTCGTTTTTTAAAACGTCTTGCAATTTGTTTACGGATCGTTTACAATTTGGACATATTCTGACGCAGCGGAGTGTGAAGATGGAAGTCAATTGCCGCAACAAAAAAAGTATATAATACGGCAAAATATCCCATCCGGCAGCCGGTGTTCATCGTCTGGCTGATCCGGCTGCTTTCCGGAAGTGCCCTGATCGGCAAAAAATATACCATCGAAAAAATCAATAGGGAAGGCCTCGAGCCGCCGTATATGGTGCTGAGCAACCATATGTATTTCATCGATCTTGAACTGGCTGCGCTGATCACCACGCCGCACCGGGTCAACGATGTGATCAATCTGGACGGCTATTGCCGCCGCCCCCGGCTGATGGAGCTCATCGGCGCCATCGGCACCCGCAAGTTCACCATGGAGCTGCACCTGATCAAGTCCATCGCCAAAGTGCTGAAGCGGGGCGACGTGATGTGTATGCACCCCGAAGCCCGTTGCTCTCCCTGCGGGACTTTTTCGTACATTCCGGAGGCGGTGGGCAAGCTCATTCGGATGAACAAGATGCCCGTCGTAGCTATTGTACACCACGGCAATCATCTGCATTCGCCGTTCCGGAACTTCCGCAAAAAGCGCAAGGTGCCGCTGCATACCACGGCGACGCAGATCCTCACCGCCGAGCAGGCGGCAACTCTTCCGGCGGAGGAGATCAACGCTATTGTACGCAAGGCGCTGTGGTATGATGACTGCCGCTGCCGGAAAGAAAACGGCACCTACCGCTTTGAGGACGATGCGGACATGTACTCCCAGCCGCGCTGCTGGCGGTTCATCCATCCGGGGCCGGCGCACCGGACCCATGATGCCGAAAACGGCTTTGCGCTGGAAGGCTTTTACCGCGGCAAGCCCTGCCGCGTGCAGCGGCAGCCGCACCGGACCAACAGCCTGCACGTCGAATACGACTGCTGCATCAAGCCGTTCGACTGCGTGGACGTCTCCGCCGGGAAGGACTCCTTCTTCTGTTATCCCGCAACAAAGACGGACGTCGTCACCAAAATGGCCTTTGCGACCGAGACCATCTATCAGATGAAATGCACGCGCAGAAAAGCTCCCGCAGGGCGTGCCGAACCGTAAGGAGGACGGAGGCTTATGAAGCCGGAACGGAAATTCCCCGATGAAAAGGAAATGCTGTACGCAAGTTTTGAATATGCAATTGAGAAAGAAACGGGGCCTTTTCCGCCGGGGGTGTCAAAGTCACGTCCTGAGCGCCGCCGGAGAAAAAAATGCGCAACAACAAAAACACGCCCCGGTCCGCATGGGTCGGTATCTGCAAAACAGGAAAAACCTCTCTGTGGTCGTGACCGCAGAGAGGTTTTTGATGTCATGGATCAGTGTGCTGTTCCCAAGACTCTGTTTTTCGGTATTCCTTCTTGTAGACCAGCATCCCGTTGCCGTAAGGGTCGTCTTCTGCGCCGAACTCTTCTTTGACAAAATCATAAGCGTTCTTTTCAAGAACTTTTACAGAAGCACTATTTCCGCAGATGACACGACCATACAAAACATTCATCCCGAAAGTCGATGCGGCAAATTCGGTCATTGCGCTCAGCAATTCGGTGGCGTATCCTTTTCCGCTAAACTTTTTGCATATTGAATAGCCGATTTCGGCTTCATTTGTTCTTCCTTCGACTTCGTTTATGCCTGTGTCGCCTATCAATTCGCCGGTTTCTTTTAATTCGACAGCCAATACGTATGGCAATTCTTTGTTGCTCACACAATTGATGTAAAAGTTGATCGCCTCGCTGGCTTCTTCAATATCGGCATAGCTTTCATTCGGGATCCATTTTTTCATTTCGGCCTCTGTGTGATTTTCATACAGCTGCTGTGCGTCTTCGTGCTGAAATTTTCTTATTCTTAAATGATTCGTTTCAAATAAACAGTTCATAGCCCATCCTCTGTTTAAAATAGAAATTAACGATTTTTGTCTGAAGTATAGCACAAATGTTTCGCAGAAACAAGAACAGGCACAGCAGGTGGAACTGCTGCGCCTGTTGCCGGTCTTAAGGACGGGCGTGGTGTTTGGCAAAGAATGCCGCTTATTTCAGCAGCTGGAAGTGGCCGATGAAGGGCAGGGGCTTCTCCTCGTCATTGAGAACCGAAACGATGCCGATGATGGCGAATACCAGCACGGCGACGGAAACGATCCAGCTGACGATGCCGCCGAGGAAGGGGATAACGCGGAGAATACTGCCTGCAAGGCCTACCAAAGCAAGGATCAGCCCCTGATTCAGATAGAATCTGGCGCCCTCTTTGTCGCCTGCCAGATAGGCAATGAGCCAGAAAATGATGCCAAGGTAGGCAAAGACACCGGTAACCTTTTTGTTCATTCTTCAAAATCCTCCTTTTCTGATAAGAAAAATATTCTTCCAAAAACTTTTGCCGAAAAAGACGCAAACGCTTTTCCTGTCTGCATTATAGCGTGCCGCGCCGACAAAGTCAACAATTCAGATCCAATCATACAAATACGCTTTTTTGTCAGGCCGGCAAACCTTGACACTTTTTTCGCTTTCCACTATACTCAAAGCAGGAGAAAACACCCGAAATCAAAAAAGGATGTGAAAGAAAATGGATCCCAAGTACGAAGCTTTGTTTACGCCGTGGAAGATCGGCAACGTGGAGATCAAGAACCGCATCGTCATGTGCCCCATGGGCGGTACGTCGCTGTTTGGCTGGATGGAGCACACCGGCAACCATTTTGACAAAGAGGCTGCCGCCTTCTTCATCGAAAAGGCCAAAAACAACGTCGGCCTTATCATCCCGGGCATTGCGCCCATCCGCAGCACTTTTATGGGCCAGTGGCTGTACCAGAACAAAAAGATGTTTGCGGAACTGAAGGAGTTCATGGACGAGATCCACAAATACGGCGCCAAGCTGTTTATTCAGATCACTGCCGGCATGGGCCGCTCCTGGGCTATTCCCACGCCGCTGGTCATGCTGCACAATATGCCCGTGGTGCGCGATATCATCAAGCCCATCATCAACGTTCCGTACCAGTCCGCCTCGCCCAGCGAGCTGCCCAGCCGCTGGTCGGATAAGATGACCACCCGTGCGCTGACGGTTGAAGAGATCGAAGAGATCGTGGACGCCTTTGCCAAAACCGCCGCCCTGTGCAAGGAGGCCGGTGTGGACGGCATTGAGGTGCACGCGGTGCATGAGGGCTATCTGCTGGATCAGTTCACGCTGGAGTACACCAACAAGCGCACCGATAATTACGGCGGCAGCTTTGAAAACCGCTACCGCTTTGCCACCGATATCGTCAAGGCCATCAAGGGTGCCTGCGGGCAGGATTATCCCGTTTCTCTGCGTTATTCCGTGCGTTCCTATGTGAAGGATTTCTGCGTGGGCGCGGTGCCCGGAGAGGAGTTCACCGAGATCGGCCGCGATATGGAGGAGAGCGAAAAGGCGGCGAAATATCTGCAGGACGCCGGTTACGATATGCTCAACGCCGACAACGGCACCTACGACTCCTGGTACTGGGCGCATCCTCCCATGTACATGCCTCTCAACTGCAACCTGGAGGACGTCGCCCACATCAAAAAATGCGTGGACATCCCCGTGGTGTGCGCCGGCCGCATGGAGCCGGATGTGGGCGCAAAAGCGGTCGCCGACGGGCTGATCGACGGCGTGGGCGTCGCCCGCCAGTTCCTTGCGGACGCCGAATGGGTCACCAAGCTCATCGAGGACCGTCTGGAGGATATCCGCCCCTGCATCTGCTGCCACAACGCCTGCTTCAATATGGCGCACTACAAGGGTGTGGCCAACGCACAGTCCATCTACGACGCCAGCCACATCGCCCGCTGCGCACTGGACCCGCGGGTCATGCAGTCGGATAAATACGCCATCACCCCCGCCAAAACCGTCAAAAACATCGCCGTCATCGTCGGCGCCATCGGCGGTATGGAACCCGCCATCGTCTGCGCC
>CAZYRD010000051.1:0-14149 GCA_964649475.1 uncultured Faecalibacterium sp. | reverse complement strand
AAAGGAAGTTCACAAGTGAACAGAAGTTCACAAGTGAACTTCACCAAAAGAACAAGGCTGCGCGAAGCGCTCTTCGCAACCCCTCACTTCACCACAAAGTGCTTCGGAATACCGCCCTGCCATGTCACGGCGCTTTCACCAAGGATCAGCGGCCGGGCGTAATCCAGAAATTCCTGCGTGACGGTGGCGTTGTCGGTGTCGATCCACGCCAGCGGCACGGTCTTTTCCTCGTTGGCAATAGTGTGGATGTCCGCGGTGGCGCAGCTGCAGCTGTACTCGCTGCCCTCGCCGCGCACCAGCGTCACCATCACGCCGCTTTCGCCTGCAAGGGCGGCGCGCACGCCAGCCTTGCCGGCGGCAAAGGCCTCCTCCACGTCGGTGCCGCTGGCCAGATGCGCCGCACAGCGCTGCATGGTGGAAAGCTCCACCGCGCGGCACTTGGCGCCAAGGCGGCTGCTGAGAATGGCGCTGAGGGTGTTGCCCGCGCCGGAAAGCTGACGGTGACCAAACACGTCCACGCTGGCGCTGGTGTTGCTCAGCTCGCACACATAGCGGCCGTCGTCCAGCCGGATGCCCTCGGAGATGGCCACCACCACGCTTTTGCGGGTCTTCTGCAGCTCTTCCACGCGGCGCACAAAGCTCTCCACGTCAAAGGGGGTCTCGGGCAGGTACAGCAGGTCGGGCCCGGCACATTCCCCGTCCGCACACAGGGCCGCCGCACCGGCCAGCCAGCCGGCGTTGCGCCCCATGATCTCCACGATCGTCACCCGCTTTTCATCGTATACAAGGCTGTCGCACAGCAGCTCCTTCATCACGGTGGCAATGTACCGCGCCGCGCTGCCGTAGCCGGGGGTGTGGTCGGTCATGGCAAGGTCGTTGTCAATGGTTTTGGGCACGCCCACAAAACGGATGCCGCTGCCGCGCTGTGCGCCCCAGTCGTGCAGCTTCTGGATGGTGTCCATCGAATCGTTGCCGCCGATGTAGAAGAAGCAGCCGATGTCCAGCTCCTCCAGCCGACGGAAGATGTCCTCGTACACCTGCGGTTCGGCTTCGGCGGCGGGCAGACGTCGGCGGCAGCTGCCCAGTGCGGCGGCGGGGGTGGTTTTCAGCAGGGCGATGTCCGCTTCGTTGGCAAGCTGCGCGCCCAGATCCACCACCTCGCCGCGGGCAAAGCCCTGAATGCCGTGCTGCATGCCGTATACCGTGCCGCCGTTTGCGCGGCAGTGCTGCAGTGCGGCGGCGGCCACACCGGCCAGACTGGCGTTGATGACGGCGGTGGGCCCGCCGGACTGTCCCACAATAAAATTCTTACCCATAGCTCCATGCCCTCGCTTTGTATAACTGCATATAAGAGCCCGCGTTTCCGCCGCTCTGCTTTCAATAACAAGTATAAAGAGGGAAGAGGGGATTGTCAAGCCGGACGGATACCGTATAGGGGTATGGGGTGTTGCATTTTCGGCGGCGCTTGTGTATAATACAGACTGCCGTACTGAGAATTTCTGTGGGCCGTGGGCGGCGATGCATGCCGGGCTCCCGCCCGCAGCCCCGTGCTTTTATGTAAAGGAAAGGTTTTGTATGCATACGTTACTTCATCTGCTGGAGCACGCCCTGCCGGACTGCCTGAAACTGCTGCCGTTTCTGTTTGCGGCGTACCTGCTCATCGAATATGTGGAAAGCTGCCAGAGCGCCCGCCTGCAAAAGCTGCTGACGCACAACAGCCGTTGGGGCTTTGCCGTGGGCAGCGTGCTGGGCCTTGTGCCGCAGTGCGGGTTTTCCGCCATGGCCGCCAACCTGTATGCGGGGCGGGTCATCACGCCGGGCACGCTGCTGGCGGTGTTCATCGCCACCTCGGACGAGGCCGTCCCCCTGCTGGTCGCCGGGGGCGACTGGCACACCGTTGGCGTGCTGCTGGCGGCAAAGCTGGTGCTGGCGCTGGTGTGCGGCTTTGCGCTGGACCGCGTCATCACCTTCCGCCACCGCCGCGCGTGGGGCGGCTTCTCCGGCTGTCAGGAGGATATCTGCTGCGGCGAGGAGCACGAGAGCGAGGGCAACATTCTGCTGGCGGCGCTGCGCCATACCGCGCAGGTGTTTGCGCTGGTGTTCGTGCTCACCTTTGCCTTCGGCGCACTGATGGAGCTGGCGGGCGAGGAATGGCTTGCCGCCGTGCTGGGCAGCGTGGGCGTCTTTCAGGTGCCGCTGGCGGCGCTGGTGGGCTTTGTGCCCAACTGTGCGGCGTCGGTGCTGCTGATGCAGCTGTACAACGGGGGGATGCTGTCCTTCGGGGCGCTGTTTGCCGGGCTTTGCAGCGGCGCGGGCGTGGGGCTCATCGTGCTGTGGCGCACCAACCCCAACAAAAAATGGAACCTCAAGCTGATGGGCGTGCTGTATCTGTGCGCCGTGGCGGGCGGGTATCTGGCGGGGCTGCTGGCGTAAAGCCGCCCCTCGCCTTCAAACAGGCCGCCGAGAGCTTCCTGTACGAAACCGGAAAATGTATTCTGGAGCACTACGGCTGCTTCGAGGGCTGACCGGCCGGGACGGGAAAATTTTTTCGCCGCGCCGGAAAAGCCGCGTTGACTGTGTGTATATTTTTTCAACGCTTGTTGAAACCGTTGTGGAAAACCTTTCAACGGGGCAAAACGCCGCAGCCATCGGTGTTTTTGCGGTTTTTTCGGTACGAAAAAACGGGGTTGTCCACCGGTTTTTCACAAAAAAGCACGGGTTTTCAACAACCGCGCACTTCCCAACGTGGGGTTGTTGTGCTATACTGATTGCAGAATCCGCGGGTGTGCCCGCGCCGCAAAGGAGAAAACCGCCATGCAGTTCCGTCTTGCCGTACAACAGGATATCCCCGCCGTGCTTGCGCTGTGGGAAAACGCCAAAGCCTTTATGAAAGAGCAGGGCCTGCCCCAGTGGCAGCAGGGCTATCCCGACCTGCCCGAAGCCGAGGAGGACGTCGCCCTGCAGCGGCTGTGGCTCATCGAGGAAAACGGCACGCCGCTGGCGGTGTTTGTGTTTGACACCGTGCCCGACCCCAGCTACGAAACGCTGGCCGAGGGTGCATGGCACATCCCCGGGGCCTACGGTGCGCTGCACCGCATCGCCGTTGCCCCTGCCGCCCGCGGCAGGGGCGTGGGCCGTGCCGCCGCCGCCCACTGCCGCGCGTTGTGCACACAGCTTGGCCTGCCCGCGCTGCGGGTGGACACCCACCCCGACAACCGCCCCATGCGCACCATGCTGGAAAAAGCCGGCTTTACGCACTGCGGCCTGCTGTATCTGGTGGGCGGGCTGGAGGACGGCAGCCCCCGCGTGGCCTATGAGATGGAAGTCTGATCCGTCCGCTGCGGCCGGATCTTTATAAACGAATGTATCACAAGGCAAAAATAACAGGAGGCATAAATATGTTTGTACAAAAACCGCCCATGGGCTGGAATACCTGGAACACCTTCGGCCCGGATATCAATGAAGAGCTGGTGCTGCGCAGCGCGGACGCTATGGTGGAAAACGGCCTGCTGGCCGCCGGGTACGGGTATCTGGTCATCGACGACTGCTGGAGCAAGCGGGTGCGCGGTGCGGACGGCCGTCTGGAGGCCGACCCCGAAAAATTCCCCCACGGCATGAAATACGTGGCGGACTACGTCCACAGCAAGGGGCTGAAATTCGGCATGTACTCCTGCGCCGGTCAGCTCACCTGCGCCCAGTATCCCGGCAGCTTTGACCACGAGTTTGTGGACGCCGCCACCTTTGCCGAGTGGGGCGTGGATTACCTGAAATATGACTATTGCTTCCATCCCACCACCCGCCGGGGCGAAGATCTCTACCGCCGCATGGGCATGGCTCTGGCCAACTGCGGGCGGGATATCGTGTTCAGCGGCTGCAGCTGGGGCGTGGAGGACACCAAACGGTGGATGCCTGCCACCGGCTGCCATCTGTGGCGCTCCACCGGTGATATCCATGACAGCTGGGCCTCCATCAAGGCGATCGCCCAGAATCAGCTGCCGGATCAGATCTACGGCCGCATCAACTGCTTCAACGACATGGACATGCTGGTGGTGGGCATGGGCGGTAAGGGCCACGCGGCGCTCACCGGCTGCACGGATGAAGAATACCGCACCCATTTTTCTCTGTGGGCGTTCCTTTCCAGCCCGCTGATGATCGGCTGCGACATCCGCGCCATGAGCGATGCAACAAAGGCGACTCTGCTCAATCCGGAGATGATCGCCATCGATCAGGATGCCTCCGGCCGCATGGCGTTTGGCATCGGCGACGGCAACATCGGCTGGCACGACCCGGCGCAGAGCTTTGTTTTGGGCCGCCTGCTGGACAACGGCGACGTGGCCATCGGCCTGTTCAACCTTGCCGACGGCGACTGCAAGCTGCACTTCTCCGCCGAGGATTTCGGCCTTGCCGTCGGCACCGGCAAAACGATGGTGCTGCACGACGTGTGGAGCGGCGAGGACCTTGCGCTGAAAAATGAGATGCTCCAGTGTGTCCTTCCCACCCACGGCTGCCGCGTGTTCCGCGCCAAAGTGGTGGACTGCTGATGCCCGCGCCCGGGGACGCGTGCTGCTGCGTATGCGGTGCGCCGCTGGTGCCGGACGAGATCGCCCTCACCCGCAAGCTCATCAACCGGGGCGCACAGCAGTTTCAATGTATGGACTGCCTCGCCGCTTTTTTCGGCTGCGGCAAAGAGCTTCTGTATGCCAAGATCGCCCAGTTCCGCCGGCAGGGCTGTGCGCTGTTTGCACCCCTGCCCGAAGAGGACGCCCTTTGAGCTTTTTGGTAATTTACACAAAACATCCCGTCGGTTTTCTCCGGCGGGATGCGTTGTTTTTTGTTCCATTTTGACTGCATCCGTGCTATGATTGATTTGATAAAGACGAGCAGATCACCCTCTGCCCCGCAGAAAGAGAGGAGCCCTGTTATGGAAAACCCCGGTTTTGATGTGGCCGCGCTGCTTGCGCCGCCGGATATCATGCAGTGCCGCCGGGTGCTGTGCATCCAGCCCCATCCGGACGACAACGAGATCGGCATGGGCGGCATTATTGCAAAGCTGGCCGCCGCCGGCTGCGAGGTGCATTACCTCACCGTCACCAACGGCGACGCCGGCAACAAGGACGTGACCGCCACCCCGGCACAGACCGCCGCACGGCGCCGTGCCGAGACCATCGCCGCAGGCACCCGTCTGGGCGCTGTGCAGTTCCACTTCCTCGACCGCGGCGACGGCACCCTGTGCGACGTGCTGTCCCTCTCGGTCGAGATCGCCTCCGTCATCCGCACCGTGCAGCCGGACGCCGTCTTTGCGCCGGACCCGTGGCTGCATTACGAGTGCCATCTGGACCACCAGATCACCGGCCGCGCCGCCGCCAACGCGTTTCTGATGGCGGGACGGGTCAATTTCCCCGACGGCGGCGCCACCCGGCCCTGTGCCGTCAAAGCCATCGGCTACTACTTCACCTCCAGGCCCAATACGGTGGTGGATATCACTGACACCTTTGACGCCAAGTTCGAGGCCATCGCCCTGCACGACAGCCAGATGACCCCCGAAACGCTTGCACTGTACCGCACCTGGTTCGGCATGCTGGGGCAGCAGCTGGCGCAGGGCAAAGGTTTTGCCCTGGGCGAAGGCCTCAAGGTCCATTCGCCGCTGCACAGCCACTGCTTCGTCATGGCGGAGGAGCTGTGAGCTGTTTTGGAAAAACGTAAAACAGAAAAGGAGACTGATCCTCATGCATAAATCAATTTCCATCGCCGATTTCGGCGCCGTGCCCGGCGGTGAGGAGCTTTGCACCGCCGCAGTGCAGGCCGCCTTTGACGCCGCCCAAACGGGCGACACCGTGCTCATCCCCGCGGGGGTGTGGCTGTGCGGCGCGGTTTTTCTGCACAGCGACATGACCCTGCGCTTTGCCGAAGGCGCCGAGCTGCGCGGCACCACCGACGAAAGCTGCTACCCCATCATACCCACCCGCGTGGCCGGTGTGGAGATGGACTGGCCCGCCGGTCTGCTCAACGCCAACAACTGTCAAAACCTGTGCATCTGCGGGCCGGGCGTCATCAACGGCCAGGGCGAGCACTGGTGGTACAAATACTGGGGCGACGACTTTGAGGGCGGCATGCGCAAAGGCTATAAGGAAAAAGGACTCATGGCCTTTCTGGACTACGACTGCCTGCGGGTGCGCAACCTCGTCGTGATGAACGGCAGAAACATCACGCTGGAGGATTTTCACTCCACCCGGTCCGGCTTCTGGAACGTCCATATCTGCTACTGCGAAAACGTGACCGTCCGCCGCCTGCAGATCTATGAAAACCACGGCCCCAGCACCGACGGCATCGACATCGACTCCAGCCGGCACGTGCTGGTGGAGGACTGCATCGTCGCCTGCAACGACGATAATGTCTGCATCAAGGCCGGCCGCGACGCCGACGGCCTGCGGGTAAACCGCCCCTGCGAGGACGTTCTGGTGCAGAACTGTGTTTTCCCCAAAGGCCACGGCCTCACCCTTGGCAGCGAGACCTCCGGCGGCATCCGCAACATCACCATGCGCAACATCACCTTCAACGGCAACATGATCGGCTTCCGCCTCAAAAGCGCCCGCAAGCGCGGCGGCGTCATCGAAGACATCCTTGTGGAAAACCTGACGATGACGGACGTGGGCTGGCCCTTCCGGTTCGAGTTCGACTGGTACCCCGCCTACAGCTACAGCGCCATCCCGGAGGGCTGGGAAGGGGAGATCCCCGACCGCTGGCGCACCCTCTCGCTGCCGGTGGACCCCGAACAGGGCCTTCCGGAGGCGAAAAACATCACCATCCGCAACGTCACCGCCGCCCTCAGCCCGGACTACGACGGCCCCTCCCTCGCCTTTGACATCGAGGGCATCCCCGAAAAGCCCTTCAAAAATTTCCTGTTTGAAAACGTGAAGATCGAGGCAAAAAGCTTCGGCGTCATCCGCCACACCGAAAACCTGCGCTTTGCGGATGTGGACGTCACCGTAAAAGCGGAGGACTGACGCCCGCCGCAGGGCGGAACCCATCACTTTTTTAAAGGAGCTGCCTATGAAACAGAAAGTCTACAACAAGCCCTGGCGCTATGCGCTGACCATGTTCGGCCTTTCCATCGCCGGGTATATGTACACCACCTACGGCACCTTTTTCTACACCGAAAACATCGGCCTCACCATGCAGATGATCGCCGCCGCCAACGTCATCTACGCCATCTGGGACGCCTTCAACGATCCCATCGCCGGTTATCTTTCCGACCGCACCCGCACAAAATGGGGCCGCCGCCGTCCGTGGCTGCTGGTGGCGGTGCCGGTGTTCATCGCGGCCTCCATGCTGTTTTTCAGCCCGCCCGCCGCGCTGGGCAAAGGCACTGCGCTGGCGGTTTGGTTTGCGGTGTTCCTCATCCTCACCGAAACCGGCAACACCATCGCCTCGGTCAACTATCACTCCCTGCTGCCGGATCTGTACCGCGATGTGCAGCAGCGCAACCGGGCCAACTCTCTGCGGCAGGCGCTGCAGCTGGTGGGCATGATCATCGGCGTCTCGCTGGTCCCCATGATCACCTCCGCCCTGGGCTACACCGTCACCGCCGTCGTGCTGGGGCTGCTGTCCGGCGCGCTTATCATCTACTCGGTGCTGGGCTGCCGCGAAAACGACGACTACCTCGACACCCCGCAGGCGGGACTGTTCGCCTCGCTCAAGGCGCTGGCCTCCAACCGCAATTTCTGGCTGGTGTCCGTTTCGCACTTCTTCTACCAGTCCACCAGCGGGCTGCTGCTGGCGGGCATCCCGTTCTACATCAAGTACGCGCTGCAGCTGCCGGACGGCAACGCCACCTTCCTCTCCGCGGCGGTGTTCGTGTCGGCCATTCCCGCCATGTACCTGTGGTACCGGCTCATCAATAAGTTCGGCACGCTGAACTGTTGGCGTGCCGCGCTGACGCTGCTGGGCGTTTCGCTCATTCCGCTGTACTTTGTCAAAAGCCTCATCCCCGCGTGCCTGTGCGGCGTGCTGGTGGGTGTGGGCGTCTCCGGCGTCACCGCCAATCTGGATATGGTCAACTCCACCCTCATCGAGGACGACGCCGCCCGTTACGGCGTCCGCCGCGAGGCCACCTTCTTCGCCGGCATCAGCTTCATCACCCGGCTTTCCAGCCTCACCCGCAGCGGCGTGTTCCTGCTGCTGTTCGCGTGGTTCGGCTTTGAAAGCGGCGACAACCCCGGCGCCATGCCCGGCACCGCCGCCCGCTGGATGATGATCGTGTTCCCCATCGTGCTGATGGCGCTTTCCGTGGGCGCCTCGCTGCTGGTAAAGTTCAAAAAACCGGAAGAGAGTTCGGTCAGAGCAGAACAATGATCAGGACTCTATCAATAAAGGAAGACCCCGTCGGGCGGGGTCTTCTTTTGGGTAAAACGGTTGAACTTCGCAGAGGTCTGTGCTAAAATAAATAACACTGCAACGGCGATAAAGGCAGTGGAAAAAATGCGCGGATGATGGTGTAAAAGGAGCAAAAATATGAAGAGCTGGTCCCCCCAACAAAAGAAAGCGGTGTTGGTCCTGACGCTGGTATTGGTTCTGGCGTTGGTCTGCTTGCTGGGGCTGCGCCCGACGGACGCATTTTCTCACCGTATTCGCGGCATGGATTTTTTGCTTAGTGAAGATGCCGAACGAACAATAAATGAAAATTACGGTGTGGTTTATCTGGAGCCGGACGGCTTCGGAGCACAAACTCTTCAAATGGCGGCGTGTGATATTAAGCTGGAACCCGGGACCTATTCAATCGAAGTTCAATATACCGCCAAAGATCTGCCGGCACAGCTGCAGGTCTTTGCTGCCGATTATCTGAAGGAAGACGGTACCTGTGGCAGCATTTTGCTGCAGGTCGATCTGGAGACGACGGCGGAGGCCTATTTTGGTACGTTTTCGCTGGATCAGAGCGTCAACAATCTGCAATGCTATATCTTTGTACCGCAGGGCTGTACGTTTGCCGTCGCCCGTGTAGACATTACCTCGGATACGGTGATGTCGGCGGATATTCTGCTGTTTATAGTTCTGCTGGTGCTGGGCTGGGCGGCGATGCTCTGGCTGATACTGTCCGGCCGTGAACTGACGGCACCGATGGAGCTTGGCGGAAAAAGAGTCTCGTCCCGGCGGGTAAGTGTGGCACTGGCCGTTGTTTTTTGCGGAACATCGCTGTTGGCGATGACGCCGCTTCTCGGTGACGTGCTGCCTCATGCGGTGGATCTGCCGTTTCATCTGGCGCGCATCGAATCGCTGAAGGACGGTCTGGCGGCGGGGCAGTTTCCCGTAAGGGTGCACCCGTATTTGATGAACGGCCGCGGTTATCTCAACTCTGTCTTTTATCCCGAGCTGCTTCTGTATCTGCCTGCGCTGCTGCGGCTGCTGGGCATGAGCCTGTACAACAGCTACCGCGTTTTTATCTTCTTTTCCAATTTTCTTACGGTATTTCTGGCGTATATTTCTTTTGCAAAACTGTTCCGCAGCCGCAATGCGGCGCTGGTATCGGCGGTGGCGTATCTGTTCAGTGCGTATCGTCTGGCAAGTCTGCATGACCGTGCGGCGGTGGGCGAATTTACCGCTATGATTTTCTTTCCCGTGGTGCTGTACGGCCTGTATGCGGTCATCTGGAAAGAAGAGAAAGACTGGCCCTGGCTGACATTGGGTGTCAGCGGCGTGTTTCAAACGCATATCCTCAGCACAGAGATTGTGGTGGTGCTGTGTGCGGCCGCGGCCGTTCTGGGGCTGAAAAGGATCTTCGGCAAGGAAAAACGAATCGTTCCTCTGCTGAAAGCCGCCGCAATGACGGTGGCGATCAATCTGTGGTTTATCGTACCGTTTGTGCTGATGTCCCTGCAGCAGGGAATGGACGTGTTCAGTCGGCGGCCGCAACTGGCGGCGAGTGCGGTCAGTGAGCTGCGGGAGCTGTTCAGCCTCAGCCATCTGGTGGAACGCCGGGTATATGACTACGGTCTTGCACCTTGTGGCATCGGCTGGGTGCTGCTGATCAATGTCGGAGCGCTGGTGCTTTATTGGATCCTGAACCGCGATACAAAGGAGACAAACCGTCAAACGGAAAATCTCGGTGTGGTTCTTGCTGCAATTGGCAGCCTCTGTGTGCTGGGGTCGACTTCGCTGTTTCCGTGGGAATACATTCAGCGCATCCCGGTGATTGGATCGCTGGTCGGTGCAATGCAGTTTCCGTACAGACTGCTCACCATCAGTATGTTCTGTTTTTCCGCGCTGTGCGGTGTGAACCTTGTGCTGTGGTGCCGTACTCCCCAATGGAAAAGAGTATGCATGGTGGCAGGCTGTCTGTTGGCAATATTGCCGGCGATGTTGTGGATGGAGCCTATCAGTGCACAGCTTACCGGCGCAGCAGGTACAAAAAGCATGACGCCGACCTATTTTTCGCAGCAGATCGCGGTGGGACAGGCCGAATACGTTCCGGCCAACTCGGACAGGATCGTTATGATGAATACGCCGCCGAACCTGCTCCCGTCGGATGATTCGGTCCAACTGCAGAATGTTCGGCGCAACGGCACGACGTTCGAGTTTGATTATACCTGTGATGGGCAGGGAACCCATTCGGTTCGGCTTCCGGTCACCTACTATCCCGGCTATTCGGCAAAGGTCAATGGCAGGCCCACAGCTGTCATGGTGGGAGAGGGCAATTTTGTTCAGGTGGAGCTGACCGGCACGGAGGGATATGTGGAGGTTGCCTATACCTCTCCGACAAGTTATCGTCTGGCAGAGCTTATCAGTCTTGCCGCTCTGGCAGGTTGGGGTTTGGTTCCGCAGCTTTCCCGTCTGCGCCGCCGCAAAAGAGTAAAGGTGTAACGCAAAAAGCAACAAGCCGCAGCGCTTCGCTGCGGCTTCGTCTTTTCTTGACTTTCCCCGGCGGAAAGCGTATACTTTTTGCATCGTATTATTTCATTGAGCGCGGGTTGTGCCGGTTGCCGACCGCCGCCGCAGGAAAAAAGGAGAATACACAGATGATCCCGAAACACATTTGTGAGCGTGTGCTGGCTGCCGCCTGCGCCACCGGCGCGGACTACGCCGAGCTGTTCTGCGAAAACACGCTGAACCACACCATCAACATCATCGGCGCACAGGTGGACTCCATCCACGACGCCACCGTCGCCGGTGCCGCCGTGCGCGTTTTCAAGGGCCTGCGCAGCGTTATGGCCACCACCGTGGACACCACCGAGGCAGGCCTGCTGAAATGCGCCGACTCCGCCGCCGAAGCGCTGGGGCAGGGCAGTGCGCAGGTATCCATCGTCCTGCGCGAGCGCCTGTTCGGTGACATCCACCCCATCAAGGTGGTGCCCGCCGACGTTTCCAACGCCGAAAAGGTGGCCCTGCTGAAAGAGGGCTGCCTTGCCGCCAAAGAGTATGACGCGAGTATTGCGCAGGTCACCGGCGGCCTGCTGGATGTGGACCACAACATCCTTGTGGCCACCAGCGAGGGCCTTTATGCGCAGGACCGCCAGATCCGCACCCGCATGATGATCAGCGCCGTGGCCGAGCACAACGGCGAGACCCAGACCGGCGGCTGCCGCCCCGGTGCCCGCATGGGCATGGAGCTGTTCGAGACCGTCAGCCCCCGTGCCACCGGCATCCACGCTGCAAAGCAGGCCGTCACCATGGCCCGCGCCGCCTATTGCCCCGCCGGCGTTATGCCCGTCGCCATCGACAACGGCTTCGGCGGCGTCATCTTCCACGAGGCCTGCGGCCATTCGCTGGAGGCCTCCGGCGTGGCTTACGGCAACAGCCAGTTCTGCGGCAAGCTGGGCCGGAAGATCGCCCACGAAAAGGTCACCGCCATCGACGACGCCACCATCCCCAACGCCTGGGGCTCCATCAACATCGACGACGAGGGCACCCCCGCCCAGCGCAAGGTGCTCATCGAAAACGGCGTGCTGAAAAGCTACATGGTGGACAAGTTCAACGGTCGGCGCATGGGCATGCCCTCCACCGGCAGCGGCCGCCGCCAGAGCTACGCCTACACCCCCACCAGCCGTATGACCAATACATACATCGCCGAAGGCGACGACGACAATGATGCCATCATCGCCTCCATGGAATACGGCCTGTATGCCAAGGAAATGGGCGGCGGCTCCGTCAACCCCGTCACCGGCGAATTCAACTTTGCCGTCAACGAGGGCTATCTCATCCGCAACGGTAAGATCTGCGAGCCGGTGCGCGGCGCATCTCTGGTGGGCAAGGGCTCCGACATCATTCAGAAGATCGACATGGTCGGCACCGAGCTGGAGTGCGGTCAGGGCATGTGCGGCTCCTCGTCCGGCAATGTGCCCACCAACGTGGGGCAGCCGCTCATCCGTGTTTCGTCCATCACCGTGGGCGGCCGTTAAAGGAGGGAACAGACTATGGATTTCAACGCATACAAGCAGGCGGTCGCCGCTGCGGCAGCCGCCGCCGGCATCGCTGATTACGAACTGTACTACACCGGCGCCGAAAGCATCAGCGTGGGTGCCTTCCAGCATGAGATCAACAAATTCACCAGCGCCGTGGAAGGCGGCGTCTGCCTGCGCTGCCTTGTGAACGGCCGCATGGGCTACGCCTCCACCGAAGCGCCGGACGTCTCCGGCGCCGCCGCCCTGGTGCGCCGCGCCGCGGACAACGCCGCCGTGCTGGAAACCGACGAGCAGGAGTTTCTGGTCTCCGGCGGGCAGTGCTACCGCGACCTTGCGCAGGTGCAGCAGCCCATGCCCACCGCCGAGCAGCTGACCGCCGCCGTGCTGGACGGCCAGGACGCCCTGTACGCCAACGGCGCCATTGACGGCTCCAGCGGCATGGCCTTTGCCGAGCGTGTCGTCATCGCCATCAGCAACTCCCGCGGGCTGGACCTTTCGTGGGAAAACACCGTCACCGGCTGCATGGCCGCCGCCGTTGTGACCGACGGCGGGGAAAAAGCCAACGAGTACAAGCGCGTGGTGGCTCCCTTTGCCGAACTGGACGTGACCGGCAACGCCGCTGCCGCCGTGGCCGAAGCCCGCGCCAAGCTGGGTGCGGACGTGGCCCCCACCGGCGCATGGCCCGTCGTGTTCTCTCCCAAGGCCATGACCCAGCTGCTGGGCACCTATTCCGGCGTGTTCTCCGCCGAAAACGCTCTCAAGGGCCTCTCCATGCTGAAAGGCAAGGAGGGAGAAGCCGTTGCCGCGTCCTGTGTCACGCTGGTGGACGACCCCTTCTACGCCGAAAGCCCCATGCCCATGCCCTTTGACGCCGAAGGCAGCCCCACCTGCTGCAAAAACGTCATCGAAAACGGCGTGCTGAACACCCTGCTGTACAACCTGCGCACCGCGGCCGCCGCCGGTAAGACCACCACCGGCAACGCCGCCAAGGCCAGCTACGACTCCAAGGTGAACGTCATGCCCTTCACGCTGTACCTCGCCCCCGGCGAAGTCAGCGAGGAAGAGCTGCTTGCCGGCATCGAAAAAGGCGTGTACGTCAACAATCTGGGCGGCCTGCACGCGGGTGCCAACACCATCAGCGGCGACTTTTCGCTGCAGAGCGCCGGTTTCATGATCGAAAACGGCAAGCTGGGCGCACCGGTGCGCTCCTTCACCGTAGCGGGCAATTTCTTCGGCCTGCTCAAGGGCGTCGCCGCCGTGGCCTCCAATCTGGAAATGCCCGGCGCAGGCGGCGTCACCGGCTACGCCAGCCCCAGCGTGCTGGTCAACGGCCTTTCCGTCGCCGGTAAATAAGCATGCAGAGGCGGTCTCCCGGGGCCGCACCGTGCAAAAACGCATCACGCCCCAGCGCCCCGCAGCGAGCAAGGCTGCGGGGCGTTTTGCTGCTTCAGGCGGCCTTTTTCGCGGCCCGTCCTTTTCGCTTTTGGACTGCTCTGCAGCAGAAAGCCCCCCTCAGTCAAAGTGACGGGAGGGAGGCCGGTTCTTAAACGGTAACCGTTTGTAAAACGGGAACGGGATCATCTCTTTTTATAAATCACAAGTTCAGGGTTTTCGCCGTTTGCTTCATAGGTGCAGATAAGGATAAAGTCCATATTTGCGGCAATGCCGAAGCATCTGTTTCCACCGAATTCACATTCAAGCTGATTGCCGAGATATGTGGTGTTGTCATCCAGATATTTTACGGTTCTTCCGTTGGG
>CAZYRD010000050.1:0-14206 GCA_964649475.1 uncultured Faecalibacterium sp. | reverse complement strand
CTCCGAGGGTCATCTGGTGCTGCGTCCCGACCAGCTGGAAGAGGAGTTCAAGGGCTGTCTGGATCTGGCCAACTACTGTCTGGAGACCCTGGGCCTGAAGGAGGACTGCTCCTTCCGTTTCAGCCAGTGGGATCCCGCCAACCCCGGCAACAAGTACGAAGGCACCCCTGAGCAGTGGGAGCTGGCCCAGTCCACCATGAAGACCATTCTGGACGATCTGGGCGTCAACTACACCGTCGGCATTGACGAGGCCGCCTTCTACGGCCCCAAGCTGGACATCCAGATCAAGAACGTCTTCGGCAAGGAGGACACCCTGATCACCATCCAGATCGATATGCTGCTGGCCGAAAAGTTCGGCATGGAATACACCGATTCCGACGGCCAGAAAAAGCGTCCCTACATCATCCACCGCACCTCCATGGGCTGCTACGAGCGTACGCTGGCCCTGCTGATCGAGAAGTACGCCGGTGCTCTGCCCCTGTGGCTGATGGGCACGCAGGTCAAGGTGCTGCCCATCACCGACCGCGCTCTGGAGGCCGCCAACGCCCTGAAGGATAAGCTGGCCGCCGCCGGCATCCGCGTGGAGGTGGACGCCCGCAACGAGAAGATCGGCTACAAGATCCGTGAAGCCCAGCTGAACAAGATCCCCTACATGGCGGTTCTGGGCGACAAGGAAGTGGAGAGCGGAACGGTTTCCGTCCGCACCCGCAAGGCCACCGATCTGGGCGCCATGTCCGTGGACGAGTTCGTTGCCCGCGTTGTGATGGAAAACGCCTCCAAGGTCCGCGATTAAGCCTTATAAAACCTTTTTACAAATACAGACAGGCGTCAGACCGCAGCTTCCGGTCTGACGCCTGTTTTTTACAGATCGTATGCGGGTCCGCCGCAGGCTCTCCCCACCTTACCGGACCAGCAGCAGATGCAGCAGCACCGATACGGCCAGGATCAGCAGCATCAGCAGCAGCGGCGAAAGAGCGTAGCCCGCTGCGCGTACCAGCGGACGGCTGCTGCGCAGAAACGGAAAAAAGCGCTGTACGTCCAGATAGTTCCCGTAAAAAAGGATCGGTGCGATCCCCAGCAACAGCAGTGTCAGCCGCAAAGCATCGTACTCGGCGGCCGTCATCCCTGATTTGCGGTCCGCACACAGCGAAACGGCGATGACAAACAGATACACCGGCAGCGCCGCCAGCATTTTCAGAGGATGCAGCGTACGGAACCCCGGCGGCAGCCATTCCGCACGTGTCCGCCGGATGCGGCACAGCACACGGCGCAGCTCCCATGCACCGGCGTATCGCTTCTGCGGGTCCATGCGCAGGCACCGGCCGACCACCCGCCGCAGCCTGCCCTCCGTTATTTTTTCCCACGGGAACGTCCCGGTAAGCATGATATTGATGAGCACTCCCACCGCATACAGGTCTGTCTGCGGCGTCGATGAGGAAAACCCATATTGTTCCGGTGCGGCAAAGCCTGCCGTACCCAGCAGCACGGTGTCCCGGCGCTGGTCCGGGGTCTCGGTCTTTGCGGCGTTAAAATCCAGCAGCCGTACCGTACCGTCCGGCAGCAGCATCACGTTGGAGGGCTTGATATCCCGATGAATGACAGCAGGCGTCATTTTGTGCAGCTGCTCCAGTACACCGCACAACTGTATGGCGATCTCAATGGCTTCCTTTTCGGTAAAAAGACCTTTTTCCGCCATGCGCTCGCTGACGGTGCAGCCCGGGATATATTCCTCGATCACCGTCAGCACGCAGCCTTCGCCGTCCGTGGCGGATTCCTCCCGGATCTCATAGATCCGAGGCGTGTTTCTGACCGGTTCCCGCCGCAGTCTGTGGTAGATCTCCGGGCTGTAGCTGTGCACCCGTTTTTTCACATACAGTTGACCGTCCTGCCGGTTCTGTACCAGCATCACATGCCCCTTTTCGCAAAGAGGCTGGATCTCCTGATAACATTCTGACGGATGCGTGGTTTGTTCCTGCATGGCTCTGCCCCGGTCCGGGTCTCCTTTCCTGTTGATCTCTGTGTAAAATTCCCCCAGATGCGGGGTTTCTTTTCTTTTGGGATTATTATATAATATTGCTGCACAACCAGTCAATCCGGTCAGCAGATGAGGAGGCTTTCGCTTGCCATGAACCAGTTTGAAAAGCCCACGGGGGATTTGATGGAAGCGCTTCAGCGCACCGGCCCATCGGAGCTGAAAGAGTATCTGCAGCAAAATTTTCCCGCGGGCGAACCCACCTTCGTCAGTTACATCGACAGCCTTCTGGAGGAAAAACAGCTCAAACGGCAGGACGTTATCCTGCGGGCGAATCTCTCACAGAAATACGGCTATAAGCTGCTCACCGGCGAAGCTCATACCACAGACCGCAACAAGCTTCTGCGCATCTGCTTTTCCATGCGGATGTCTTTGAAAGAAACGCAGCGGGCCCTCAAGCTCTACGGTATGAACGAGCTTTATCCTCAGGTCCGGCGGGACGTGGTGCTCATCGTCGCGCTGGGTCATCACATCTTCGACATTGACCGGGTCAACGAGCTGCTTGCAGCAGAAGCTTTGGAGCCGCTGTACGATGCCGATGCGGAATAAACCCACAGGCCAAAAGCCGCCCTATTATGATACCCCGGGAGCGCGCTGCGTTTTCCCCCGAACTGGTGGAAAAAACCAGCACCTGTCCCGGTATAATGGTAGAAACTCAACAAACGGAGGTACCGCCATGAATACGAAAAAAACACTGTTCCGCCTGCTTGCCGTACTGTGCGTTCTGCTGTGCGGCTGCAGCCAAGCGCCGCAGGAGCCGGCCGATCCTCTTGCTGCACTGACGCCGTACACGCATTCCCTCGGTGTCAGTCTGCGTATGGAGGGCACCTTTACCGAGACCGCTGTCAGCGGTATTCTGGGCGGCTATGAGGGCGAGACCGCCAATGTGCGTTTTGCCGAAGAACTGTTCCAGTCGCTGGAGAATCTGGGGATGGATCCCGCAATGACCACGGAGGAATATGCTCAGCTCCTTGCGGACACCTACGGGCTGGAAGTCGCTCCGGCCACGGACGAATACGGCAGCGTGTATCTGCGGTATTCAGAAGATATCTCCGGTGTACCGGTCGCTTATTTCGCCTTTTTTACCAAAGGCCCCGCAGCCTTCTGGACCACTACTTTTATGTGCACGGAGGAAGTCACCGCTGAGCTGGAAGACGATTTTCACCTGTGGGCCAGCACCATTCAGGTCCCCGACGAAGCCGTCACCGAGCCGTACGTCCCGGAGCCCCAGCGGGAGGAACTGACCGATGAAGAACGGACGGACCTGACCAATACGATGGAAAAGCTGCAGCCCGCCGACTGGCTTGGCCGCAGCTTTACCGCCGCCGAACTGACCGATGAGGAGCTGCTGCGCATCGCCTACGCCGTGTGGGGCGGCCGGTTCTCCGGCTTTTCAGCCATGGGCAGCGAATGGTTCATCGAACGGGTCACCGACCGGTATTTCGGCCGTGCCGACGTGACCCCGGCGGACTTCACCTGCAGCTGCGGCGTGCCGCTGGCTGTGTACAACGCCGCCGAGGATCAGTTTGACTGGGGCACGGACGCCCACGACCACACCGCCCATGTCTGCGAACCGCTCAATCTGTATCAGGACGCCTGGAAGCAGGACGGCGTCTGCTATCTCACCATGTACAAGCTGTTCCCCGATCTCAACGAAAACGCCGGCGGCACGCTGGCGTTCTACGGCACCTTTGCCGATGCGCAGAGCCGCACCAACGCCCTGTTTACCGCTGCCGACGAGACCGGGTTTTCCGCCGCACTGGACACGCTGGACGCCTCTGTGCTGCCGCTGTATACCTGTACTTTTGTCCTGCGCGAGGACGGCTATTACCAGCTGAAGGAATACACCATCGGCTGATGCCGTCCGCCTCCCGCTTTTGTTCAAAAGAGCTGCCGCAATTTTGCCGGCAGCTCTTTTTGCTTTTCTCGGTTCGTCCCTCATTCTGCTTCCGGGTGCAAAATATGTTTACATCGGCAAACAAATGTGCTGCAGTGGGCATATAACCAGCCCGGCCGCATGGGAGGAAAGCCCCTTTCCGCACAAAACATGTAATTTTTGAATGGACTTTTGCATCCGGTCTGGTATAATGAAAGAAAAGGCTCCCCGTGCGGACGGCCCCCGGTATATACCGCGCCGTATAAAACCGCACGGAGTCCTCACATGCTTCGGCGGTGTCGTTTCACCTGCCGAAACAGCAAATAGCTCCAGGAGAGGTATTCACCATGCTGTATTACTATACCGGAGCCATCGCAGCTCAGCGGTTGGAACGCTTTCTGGCCGAATCCTTCCGTCCCGGCACGTCGCTGCCCTTTTCCTTCACCTACGGGGGCGTTTCCTCCCGTCAGCTGCTGAACGGCTGGGCCTTTGAAACCACCGCCGACGGCATCGCTTTTACCGCGCCCGACGGTCTGAAAGCCGCCGTGGAGCTGCGCACCTTTGAGGATTTTGACGCGGTGGAGTGGCTGCTGACCTTTGAGAACACCGGCGCCGCAACCAGCGCTCTGCTGCAGGACGTCAACGCGCTGGATCTTTACATCGAGACCGCACCCTTCCGCACCGCCGGCACCCGGCAGTACGGCGCGCTGGACAACATTCTGTATTACAGCGGCGGTTCCGACTGCAAGGCGGACGACTTCATCCCCTGTCAGGAGATCCTGCACCATATCTCGGTGCGGGAGGAGATGAGCTTCGGCAGCATGCAGGGCCGCCCCACCTCCGGGTCCCACGGCTCCTTCCCCTACTTCAACCTCAAAACGCTGGACCGGGGCGTCTTTTTTGCCATCGGCTGGTCCGGTCAGTGGGCCATGACGCTGCGCACCCGCCAGCAGGAGACCCCCGACGCCCCCGCCAGCTTTCAGTTCACCGGCGGCATGCCCGGTGTTTCCACCGTGCTGTACCCCGGCGAAAAGCTCCGCACCGCCCGCATTCTGCTGATGCCATGGGACGGCACCATCGAGGATTCCAACCTGCTCAGCCGCCGTTTCCTGCTGAAATATCACACGCCCCATGTCAACGGCAGACCTGCTGCCCTGCCGCTGAGCCTGCAGAGCTGGGGCCATGACGAATGGCGCGGCAAGGCCGAGATCGACGAAGGCATCCGCAGCGGCCTGCCCTTTGACACCTACTGGACCGATGCGGGCTGGTACGGCCCGGCGGGCAGCCACTGCGACGACCCGCTTTGCAGCGACTGGAGCGACAACGTGGGCTGGTACACCCACGACCCGCTGCGTTACCCCAGCGGCGAGGGCGTGGTAGGCCAGTACGCTCACGACAACGGCCTTCGCTATCTGCTGTGGCTGGAGCCGGACCGCGCCGTGGAGGGGACCCCCAACCACGCCGAACACCCGGAATACTACCTGAAAAAGACCACCGTCGCCAATTCGCACATGCTGAATCTGGGCAGCGAGGACGCCTACAACTGGGCGCTGGAAATGCTCAGCGACAAGATCCGCTGCTGCCATCTGGACGTGCTGCGCATCGACTACAACATCGGGCCGCTGGAAAGCTGGCTGTACGAGGACGCCGATGACCGCCGCGGCATGACGGAGATCCGCGCGGTGGAAAACTTCTACCGCCTGTGGGCGGAGCTGCGCCGCCGTTTCCCCCATCTGCTTATCGACAACTGCGCCTCCGGCGGCCGCCGGTTGGATTTTGAAGCCAACACCCACAGCGTCAGCCTGTTCCGCACCGACTATCTGTGCTATGCCGACTCCGACGCCACCGGCATGCAGCTGCAGACCGCCGGCCTTGCCCCCTTTGTGCCGCTGAACGGCCTCGTTTTCAAATGCTTTGACGGTAAACCCACCTGGTACGACTTTCTCAGCTGCCTTGCCCCCGGCTTTGCGCTTACCCCAGAGCTGCTGAAAGCCCTGCTTGCCGACGGGGAACAGCTGGAGGAGATGCGCCGGATGATGACCGTCCTGCAGCGGGTGCGCCCGCTGTTCTGCGGCGATTTCTATTCGCTCACCGGCGCCACGCTGGACGAACGCGACTGGTTCGCCTACCAGCTGAACGATCCCGAAACCGGCAAAGGCTGCCTGCTGAGCGCGCGCCGCCTGCAGTGCGCCATGTGCGCGGCGAACTACCGTCTGAAGGGGCTGGATCCCAACGCGGTGTACGTGCTGGAGGACGCACGCTCCGCCGCACGGCTGGGCGAATTCTCCGGCCGCGTCCTGATGGAGGACGGCTATATGGTGACGCTGCCGCAGCCCCGCAGCGCCAGTCTGGTCTTCCTTACCAGAAAGGAAGCCGTCAAAGCCGGACAGTCGGAAGCGGTCACGAAAAGAAAAGTGACCCTGTTGGGCGACTCCATCCGGCAGATCGGCTACGGTGCCCGCGTGGAGGACCTTGCCGGGAATGAATTTGAGATCTGGCAGCCGGCGGACAACTGCCGCTTTGCCCAATACACGCTGCGCGGCCTGTTTGACTGGGCCGGCGAAATGGATGGCAGCGACATCATCCACTGGAACAACGGCCACTGGGACCTGTGCGAGATCTTCGAGGACGGCAACTTCACCCCGGCCGACCGCTATGTGGAAGTGATGGTCCGCATCGCCAAACTGCTGCTGAAAAAAGCAAAATCCGTCATTTTTGCCACCACCACGCCGGTGAAGCAGGATCACCAATACAACCGCAATGCCGAGATCTGCCGGTATAACGAGCTGGTGGTGCCGGAGCTGAAAAAGCTGGGCGTGGTCATCAACGACCTGCACGCCACCGTAGCGGCCGACCCCGGCCGCCTGCTCTCCGACGACGGCATCCATCTCTCCGCCGAAGGCATTGAGCTGTGTGCCAATCAGGTGCTGGACGCCATCCGCACCGAAGCCGAAAAGCTGGACTGATCTCGCCCGCTTCCGACTGTTTCCGCCTCGCCTTTCCCCAAGGCACGGTAAAACGGCTGTGTCCGCCCCCCAAAAAACGGTGCCGTTCCCCTCAACCGTGCCGCAGCGCAAAAAACACTTGACCTTCCACTCGCTGGAAGCCGTATGCTTTTTATACATCAATAAAAAGGAGCGTGTGTTTATGAAAAGCATCAAGCCCGGCCGCGGACCTTCCATGAAGGGCGGCATCATGTCCCTTGCCATGGCCGCCTTCGGCGTGCTGTGGATCATAGCCGTTGCCGGCATGGGCGGCGGATTTTTCGCCCTGTTCGGCGTCATCTTTGTCGTCATCGCCGTTGTGGAGGCGGTGTACAGCTTTAAAAACGCCACCGGCGAAAACCGGTATTCCAGCTTTGACATTGTGGACGGCAGCGAGGAACCCGACCCGCTGAACGTCTATTACGGCGGCGACGACCACAGCGCCGCCCCGGAAGAGGGCCGCAGCGCGGAAAACCACCCCGCCGAAAGCCTGTACTGCCCGTACTGCGGCGCCGCCGTGGAGGGCGACTACGTCTATTGCAACAAATGCGGCCGCAAGCTGCCGTAATAAAAAAGGAGAACATATCATGGTCAACGATCTGCACTTCTGCGCACCGGAGGAGATCGGTCTTGCCTCCCGACAGGTCAACGCCCTTATCGACCGTTTTGCCGAATTCAAGCTGAACCTGCACTCTTTCATGCTGGTAAAGGACGGCCGCATCTTTACCGAAGCCTACTATGCGCCGTTTGACAAGGATTTCGCCCACCGCATCTACTCCTGCAGCAAGACCTATGTGGCACTGGCCATCGGCCTGCTGATCACCGAGGGCAAACTCTCGCTGGAGGATCGTATCGCCGAGGTCTGCCCCGATCTGGTGCAAAAGCCGCTGCACAGATGGATGCAGGAATGCACCGTTGAGGACGCGCTCAAAATGTCCGTGCCTCTTTCCACGGACAGCTATTACAGCCTGACCTATGACGAGTGGGCGTGGACCTTCTTCAACCGGATGGAGCCGGTCAAGCCCGGCGGCACACTGTTCCATTACAACACCTCCGGCACCTTTATTCTGGACGTGCTGGTGGAAAAACTGACCGGCATGACTTTTCTGGAATATCTGCGTCCCGTGCTGGATAAGCTGGGCGTCAGCCGGGACATCTGGTGCATCGAATCGCCGGACGGGTACGCCTGGGGCGGCAGCGGCGTCATCACGCCCCTGCGGGATTTTGCCAAGGTGGGCGAATTCGTGCTGCACCGCGGCGAGGTGAACGGCGAGCAGCTGATCGACCGCACCTATATGGAAAAGATGACCAGCAAGCAGATCTCCAACCTGTACGAGAATTTTTACTCGCCCCGCACCACGCAGGGCTACGGCTACCAGACGTGGATCACCGATACCGGCTGGATGATGTACGGCATGGGCAGCCAGTTTGTGTTCTGCTTCCCCGAAAAGGACCTGCTGTTCGTCTGCCAGTCGGACACGCAGTACCCCACCGATTACACCGGCGACATTCTGTACGACGCCGTCAAGCATCTGATCTACGAGCAGCTGGCGGACGCTCCGCTTGCACCGGACGCCGCCGCCCATACCGCGCTGTGCGAAAAAGTCGGCAGCCTGCAGCTGGACGCTGTGCGCGGCGAGGCGCACTCCGCACTGGAGAGCGATATCCGCGGCGTCACCTACACGCTGGAGGAAAATGATCTGGGCTGGAAGTGGTTCCGCTTTGAGCCGGACGGCGAACGCGGCGTGCTTGTGTACGAAAACGCCCGCGGCGTCAAGCGCATCCCCTTCGGCTTCAACCGGTTCGAGCGCTGCACCTTCCCCGAGACCCACTACTACGACAAACGCGTGTGCACCCCGGCAAACCGGGAGCTGGACTGTCTGTGCTCCGCCAGCTGGACCATGCCCCAGACGCTGCTGGTGCGCGCCTATATCATCGACACCAACTTCGGCAACTGCCACATGCAGTTCAGCTTCAAAGGCGACGAAGTCGGCCTGATGTTTGCCAAATGCGCCGAGTTCTTCCTTGATGACTATCAGGGCTTTGCCGGCGGCCGCCGCGCGGAATGACCGCCGCGCCCACTCGCTGAAAAAACAGATCAAAAAACAACAGGATGTACCGACCCATGAATGAAAACAAACTCTTTTCCGTGACCGATTATGGCGCCGCTGCCGACGGCGAAACCCTTTGCACCGCTGCGGTACAGGCCGCCGTGGACGCCTGCGCCGCCGCCGGCGGCGGCACGGTGGTTTTTGAGGAAGGCAGCTACGTGCTTTCCACCGTGTTTTTGAAAAGCGGCGTGCGGGTGGAGATCACCGAGGACGCCGTGCTGCTTGGAAGCCTGTGCTTTGCGGACTACGCCCCTCACGAACCGGTGGACTACCCGCTGTATCAGGACGCCTCCCACAGCTTTTTCCACACCTCCATGTTCGTGGCGGAAAACTGCGCCGACATTGCCATCTGTGGCGAAGGCCGCATTGACATGCGCTCGGTGTGGGATGAGGAAAACGTCCGGGATATGGCCCACCGCGGCGCAAAATGCATTGCGCTGAAAAACTGTGCCCGGGTGGAGATCTGCGGGCTGGACATCCGGAATGTCACCGACCTTGCCGTGTATTTTGCGGGCTGTGAGGACGTGGAGGTCCACCACCTGACCATGCGGGTGTACATCGACGGCATCAGCCCCGACAACTGCCGCCGGGTGCGCATCCATGACTGCGACATCGAATCCGGCGATGACGGCATCGTGTTCAAAAGCTCGTACACTCTCAACCGGCTTGGCCTGTGCGAGGACATCCGCGTATGGAACTGCAACGTAAAAAGCCGCTGCAACGCGCTGAAGTTCGGCACCGAGACCAACGGCGGCTTTACGGATATTCTGCTGGAGGACATCCGCATTTTTGACGTGCGCATCTCCGGCATCGCCATCGAAAGCGTGGACGGCGCCGTGATCGACGGCATCGCCATCCGCCGGGTTGCCATGGTCAACGTCAACGCGCCGCTGTTCATCCATCTGGGGCAGCGCATGCGCGGCCCCGCCGGGCGGCCTGTCGGCGTCATCCGCAACATTCTTCTGGAGGATATTTCCGCCGACGGCCCCTATGACGAATACAACGTCATCGCGTGGAATTACGACACCTACGTCAAAAAGGATTTCCACCAGAAGCCGTGGTGCTTCCTTGCACCGGAGGATTCCACCCCAGACAGCGACTGGCAGATGACCAGCAACGTCTGCGGACTTGCGGGGCATGATCTGGAAAACATCACCCTGCGCAACGTCAGTCTGCGGCTGGACGGCGGCGTAAAGAGCTTTGACCCCGTCGTGCCAGACAAAGCCCCCGAATACCCCGAGGTCTACGTCTACGGACGCCTCCTGCCGGCAAAGGGCATCTTTTTCCGGCACGTCAACGGCCTGACGCTGGAAAACGTCACCGTAAAAACGTTCCGCCCCGACGCCCGGGAAGACTTTGTTTTTGCCGACGTCAAAAATCTGAAACGAGGTTAAAAAGCCATGATCAAAATTCTGCAGTACGGCGAGGGCAATTTTCTGCGCACCTTTGTGGACGCGTATTTTGACGCCCTGAACAAAGAGGCAGAACGCCCCCTTTACGAGGTTTGCATCGTCAAGCCCATTCCTTTTGGCAGTCTGGAAAAATTCCGCGCACAGGGCTGCCGTTACCACACCGTGCTGCGCGGTGCGGTGGACGGTCAGCCGGTGGAGCAGGTGCGCACCATCGGCGTGGTGGCACAGGCCATCGACCCGTTCTGCGAGCCGGACGCCTATTATGCGCTTGCCCGCGACCCCGAACTGAAGCTCATCGTTTCCAACACCACCGAAGCCGGTATCTGCTTTGACGCCGCCGACAGCTTTGACGGCTTTGAAACAATTACCTACCCCGCCAAGCTGACAAAATTTCTGTACCGGCGCTGGGAAGCCGGTCTGCCCGGCGTTTACCTGCTGCCGGTGGAGCTGATCGACGCCAACGCCGACGCCCTGAGCGCCTGCGTGGAGCAGTACGTCGACCTGTGGCAGCTGCCGGAGGCTTTCCGCGCATGGAATGCGCAGCACAACGTGTACTGCAACACACTGGTGGACCGCATCGTGTCCGGCCACCCCCGCACGCCGGAGCTGAAAGCGCATCTGGAGAAGCTGATCGGCGGGGCGGACGCGCTGTGCAGCGTGGGCGAGCCCTTTGGCCTGTGGGCGGTGGAAAACAAGGGCGATATCGCCGCCCTGCTGCCCGCCGGTGTGCATGACATCGAGGTCGTGCTCACCGATGACATCAACTACTACAAAAAGCGCAAGGTGCGCGTGCTTAACGGCAGCCACACCAATCTGGTGCCGGCGGGCCTGCTGCACGGCGCGGTGACGGTGTACGACTGCATCCGCGACGCCCGGCTGTGCGCCTTTGTGCAGGACACGCTGGCCAAAGAGATCGTCCCCTATGTTTCGGCCGACACCGCCGCCACCACCGCCTTTGCCGATTCCGTCACCGACCGTTTCGGCAACCCGTATCTGGACCACCAGCTCACCAGCATCGCCCTGAACAGCATCAGCAAGTGGCGCGCCCGTGTACTGCCCTCCTTCCGGGATCATTTTGCCGCTGCCGGACAGCTGCCGCAAAAACTGACCGTGGGCTTTGCCTATCTGATGGCACTGTACACCCGCGTGTACAAAACGACGGAGGGGTACTTTGCCGACGTGCCCGGCCGCACCATTCCGCTGCAGGATGACGCCGCCTATCTGGACTATTTTGCAGACGGCGGCAGCGTGACCGCGTTTATGGCGGACACCGCCGTCTGGGGTGAGGATCTCACCCTCTTCCCCGGCTTTGCCGAGACCGTCGCCGCCCATATCACTGCCATCAACAAAGGGGAGGACCTGCTGTGAGCGAACCCATCCGCATCCACGAAAAAGACAACGTTGCCGTCACGCTGGACGGCGAAGGCGCCATCCCCGCCGGGCACAAGCTGGCACTGCAGCCCATTGCCGCCGGAGAGCACGTCATCAAATACGGGCAGATCATCGGACGCGCCACGCAGGATATCGCCGCAGGCGAATGGGTGCATACCCATAACGTGGCGTCCCATCTGGACGAAAGCGTGGAGTACCACTACGCCTTTGCCGCCAATGTTCCGGCCAAAACCACCGGCACCTTTATGGGCTACCGGCGCAAACACGGCCGGGCGGGCATCCGCAACGAGATCTTCATCATTCCCACTGTGGGCTGCGTCAACAACGTGTGCCAGCGGCTGGCAGCCGCAGCGCAGAGCCTTGTTTCCGGCAGCATCGACGGCATTTACGCCCTGACCCATCAGTTCGGCTGCAGCCAGCTGGGGCAGGACAACGAAAACATCAAAAAGCTGCTGTGCGCCGCCGCGCTGAACCCCAACGCCAGCTTTGTGCTGTTTGTGGGGCTGGGCTGTGAGAACAACACGCTGGCCGGCATGCAGGAATACCTTGCCCCCTTCGGGCGGGACAACATCGCCTTCTTCAACTGTCAGGACGTGGAGGATGAGCATGCCCACGGCCTTGCCATTCTGAAAGAGTTTGCTGAAAAGGCCGCCGTTCTGCAGCGGGAGACCGTACCGCTTTCCCAGCTTTGCCTCGGTTTGAAATGCGGCGGCAGCGACGGGTATTCCGGCCTTACGGCCAACCCGCTGGTGGGCCGCATCAGCGACCGCATCGTGGCCGCAGGCGGCAGCGCCATCCTCACCGAGGTGCCGGAGATGTTCGGCGCCGAGCAGCTGCTGATGAACAAGTGCAAAAACGCTGCAGTCTTTGAAAAATACCGCCGCATGATCGAGGATTTCAAGCGGTATTACACCGAACAGGGCTTCCCTGTATACGAAAACCCCAGTCCCGGCAACAAGGCCGGCGGAATCACCACGCTGGAGGAAAAATCGCTGGGCTGCGTGGAAAAGGCCGGTTCCACCGCCATCATCGACGTACTGGCCTACGGCGACGTACTGGCGGGCGGCGGCATGCCGGTGGAAAACGGTGTGTTTGCACTGAACGCCCCCGGCAACGACCTGATCGCCGCCACCGCGCTTGCCGCCGCAGGCTGCCAGCTGGTGCTGTTCACCACCGGACGCGGCACGCCGTTTTCCACCTTTGTTCCCACCATGAAGATCGCCAGCAACGACCGCATCGCCGCCCGCAAGGCCAACTGGATCGACCACAACGCCTACCCCATGGACGAGGAGGCGCTGTACCGGCTGGTGCTGCGCACCGCAAACGGCGAATACCGCTGCAAAAGCGAGGATCTCCGCGAGATCGCCTTTTACAAAACCGGCGTGACGCTGTGACCCGCCGCATCACAACAAAAAAAACGGGGATGACCGCTCTTTGCAGCAGCCATCCCTGTTTTTCTTCATTTTCTCAGAATACGGCAAGCGGTTTTTCATTGACATAACGGCAGAAACGGTATTTCACGCCGTTCTTTTCGCTTGCCATCTCTTCGCCCACACCGTCCGTGTGCCAGCCTTCCTCCTTATCCAGATCGGGGAAGAACCGGTCTGCGGGCATCTGTGTTTCCATTTTGGTCACCCACGCCATGGTGCACCACGGCATCAGCTGGCGGTACACCTGCTCGCCGCCGATGACGTACACCTCCGGAGCACAGCAGCCCCCGGCAATTTTTTCCACCACGGCGTTTGCCGCTGCGGAAAGCGCTTCGGCCACGGTGTGCGCCGCCACAACGCCCTCACGCTCAAAGGCGGCGTCCCTGGTAAGCACGATGTTCACCCGACCCTTCAGCGGACGGCCGCTGGGGAAGGAATCCAGCGTGGCGCGGCCCATGATGACCACCGCACCCCTGGTCTGGGTACGGAAAAAGGCCATATCCTCCGGCAGGCTGCACAGCATGCCGCCGTTTGCGCCAATGCCCCAGTCCTGCGTGACGGCAACGATCATTTTCAGTTCCATAGCGTTCTCCTTACTCTGCCACAGGGATCTTGTGCTCAAACGGATGATACTCGTAATTTTTTACCGCAAAGCTGTCGCGGGTAAACGCATAGAAATCCTTCACCGAGGCATCCATGGCAAACTCCGGCGCGGGCAGCGGCTTGTTTTTGATCATTTCTTCAATGATGGGCACGTGGCGGTCGTAAATATGCGCGTCGGCAATGACGTGTACCAGCTCGCCGGCCTCCAGCCCGCTGACCTGCGCCATCATGTGCACCAGCACCGAATACTGCACCACGTTCCAGTTGTTGGCGGCCAGCATATCCTGGCTGCGCTGGTTGAGGATTGCGTTGAGCGTGTTGCCGCTGACGTTGAAGGTCATGGAATACGCACAGGGGTACAGGCCC
>CAZYRD010000049.1:0-14252 GCA_964649475.1 uncultured Faecalibacterium sp. | reverse complement strand
CAGAAGGTTCTGGTGTACGACCTGGGCGGCGGCACCTTCGACGTTTCCATCATCGAAGTCGGCGACGGCGTGACCGAGGTTCTGGCCACCAACGGCGACACCCGTCTGGGCGGCGACGACTTTGACCAGCGCATCATCGACTGGCTGGCCGACGGCTTTGCCCGCGAGAACGGCATTGACCTGCGCAAGGACAAAATGGCCCTGCAGCGCCTGAAAGAGGCCGCCGAGAAGGCCAAGATCGAGCTGTCCGGCGTGACCTCCACCGCCATCAACCTGCCCTTCATCACCGCCGACGCCACCGGCCCCAAGCATCTGGACACTACCCTGACCCGCGCCAAGTTCAACGAGCTGACCGCAGATCTGGTGGAGCGCACCATGGGCCCCACCCGTCAGGCTCTGTCCGACGCCGGCCTGTCTCCCAGCGACCTGCACAAGGTGCTGATGGTGGGCGGTTCCACCCGTATTCCCGCCGTGCAGGAGGCCGTCAAGAAGTATCTGGGCTGTGAGCCCTTCAAGGGCATCAACCCCGACGAGTGCGTTGCCATCGGCGCTGCCATTCAGGGCGGCGTTCTGGGCGGCGACGTCAAGGGTCTGCTGCTGATGGATGTCACCCCGCTGAGCCTGGGCATTGAGACCTACGGCGGCGTGTGCACCAAGATCATCGAGCGCAACACCTCCATCCCCACCAAGAAGAGCCAGATCTTCTCCACCGCCGCCGACAACCAGCCCAGCGTTGAGGTCAACGTGCTGCAGGGCGAGCGTGAGATGGCCCGCGACAACAAGAGCCTGGGCACCTTCCATTTGGACGGCATCCCCGCTGCTCCCCGCGGCGTGCCTCAGATCGAGGTCACCTTCGACATCGACGCCAACGGCATCGTGAACGTTTCCGCCAAGGATCTGGGCACCGGCAAGGACGCCCACATCACCATCACCTCCTCCACCAACATGAGCAAGGAGGACGTGGAGCGCGCTGTGAAGGAAGCCGAGCAGTACGCCGAGCAGGATAAGCAGAAGAAGGAAGAGATCGAGACCCGCAACACCGCCGACCAGATGGTGTACACCACCGAAAAGACCATCGCCGACCTGGGCGACAAGCTGGACGCCGGCGAGAAGGCTGATCTGGAGAGCAAGAAGGATGCGCTGAAGGAAGCCCTGAAGGGCACCGACACCGCCGCCATCAAGGCCAAGAGCGAGGACCTGCAGAAGGCCATGTACGCCGTGAGCGAGAAGGTCTACGCCGCTGCACAGGCCGCCCAGCAGGCTGCCAACCCCGGCGCTGACGCTTCCGCCAGCAACAACGGCGGCGACGGCTATGTGGACGCCGACTTCAAGGAAGTCTGATCCTCACCGCAGCCCCTTAACTGAACAAACGCCATGGGGCAGCCTGCATGCGGGCTGCCCCGTTGGATGTTTTTGCGACGGCGCCGGACGGCGCACCGACAAAGGAAAGTAGGACCTATGGCAGACAAACGCGATTATTACGAGGTATTGGGCCTTTCCAAAAGCGCCTCGGAGGAAGAGATCAAAAAAGCCTACCGCAAACAGGCAAAGAAGTACCACCCCGACCTGCACCCCGGCGACAAGGAGTGCGAGGAGGCGATGAAGGAGGTCAACGAGGCCTACGAGATCCTGAGCGATCCGCAGAAAAAGGCCCGGTACGACCAGTACGGCTTTGCCGGTGTGGATCCCAGCTACGGCGCAGGCGCCGGCGGATTTGGCGGTGCGGGCGGTTTTGGCGATTTTGACCTTGGCGATATCTTCGGCAGCTTCTTCGGCGGCGGCGGCGGATTTGGCGGCGGCGGACAGCACCGCAACCCCAACGCGCCCCGTCAGGGTGAAAATCTGCACATCAATCTGGTCATCACCTTTATGGAGGCGGTGCACGGCTGCACCAAAACCGTAACGGTGAACCGCCGCGAGACCTGCCCCGAATGCAACGGCAGCGGCGCGGCCAAGGGCACCAGCCCCGAAACCTGCCCCGACTGTCACGGCAGCGGCAGCGTCACCACGCAGCAGCGCACCCCGTTTGGCATTATGCAAAGCCGCCAGCCCTGTTCCCGCTGCGGCGGTAAGGGCAAGATCATCAAGGAGCCCTGCAAGCACTGCAACGCCAGCGGCCGGGTGACCGCGAGCAAAAAGTACGAGGTCAACGTGCCCGCCGGCATCGACGATGACCAGAGCATCGCCCTGCGCGGTCTGGGCGACGCGGGCGCCAACGGCGGCCCCGCCGGCGACCTGATCGTCAACATCAGCGTCAAACCGGACGACGTGTTTGAACGCGACCGCTTTGACGTGTACGTCAGCGTGCCCATCACCTACACGCAGGCCGTTATGGGCGCCGAAGTGGTGGTGCCCACCGTGGACGGCAAGGTGCAGTACACTGTACCTGAAGGCACCCAGCCCGGAACCACCTTCCGGCTGCGCGGCAAGGGCATTCAGTACCTGAACGGCCGCGGCCGCGGCGACCAGTACGTCAAGGTCGACGTGGAGATCCCCCGCAAGCTGAACAAGGAACAGCGCAAAGCGCTGGAGGCCTTTGAGCAGACCATGAAGGACGACAACTACGAGCAGCGCAAGGGCTTTGCCAAGCGCCTGCGCGAGATGTTCGGGGACAAGTAAAAACGCACAGCAAAACAGGAGCTTTCTCTGCGAAAGCTCCTGTTTTTTATGCGCTGCAGCCCCCGTGTGCGTTTCTCCGGGCACTGCCGCGGCCCTTTATTCTTTTTATATAACGACAAAAGGCTTGTGTTCCGCCGCAAACTGTGATAGATTAAGGGGTAGAGTTTTCATTCTTTTTCTCTGCGCAAAGGAGCATGTTTTCCATGAAGCTGCAAAGCCTGCGCCGGCGGTTTTCGCACCTGAAAAACCCGGACGACGCCACCCGCACCCAATGGGCCTACATTGCCGAGGCCGCTTTTGAATATTTTATCACCATCACCACCGGCGGTACGTTTCTGACGCTGCTGATCAAGCAGATGAACGTCTCCGACGCGCTGACCGGCATCATCTCCTCGTTTACCACGCTGGCACTGTTCATGCAGCTGTTTGCCGTCACCTTTATCCGCAAACGGCGCTCCATCCGCAGCTCGGTGCTGTTTATGCAGACCGGTCAGCAGGTGCTGCTGTGCCTGCTGTTTCTGCTGCCCTTTCTGCCGCTGCCGGAGGGCATAAAGCCCGCGCTGTGCGCCATTCTGCTGCTGGCGGCCGCAACGCTTTCCAACCTGATCACCCCGGTCAAGTTCAACTGGCTGAACAGCTTTGTGCAGCCGGAGCGCCGCGGCGTTTTCACCGCACACAAGGAGATGGTCTCGCTTTTTACCGGCCTTGTGTACAATTTCGTGATGAGCCGCGTGGTGGATCACTACGCCGCCGCGGGCCGCCCGGACGTGGGCCTGAAGCTGTGCGCGCTGGTGCTGTTTATTTTTACCGTCTGCCACGTGGTGACGCTGGTGGTGGCAAAGGACGCCCCCACCGTGCTGGAGGAGACCCGCCAGAGCCCGCCGCTGCTGCCCGCCATCCGGGACAACCTCACCAACCCCACCTTCTTCCGGGTGCTGGTATTTGCGCTGGGCTGGAATTTCTTCTGCTGCTTTTTCAGCACCTACCAGACGGTCTTTATGCTGCAGGAGGTGGGCGCCACCGCCACCTACATTGCCGTCACCGGCATTGTGGGCAGCGTAGTCCGCATTGTGGTCAGCCCGTACATGGGCAAATATTCGGACCGGGTGGGCTTTGCCCGCGCCTGCCGGCTGGGTCTGACCTTTGCGGCGGTAAGCTACGGGCTGCTGGCGTTTCAGCAGCCGGAAAACGGCAAGCTGCTTTACATGGTCTATCAGGTGCTGATGGCCGTCGGCATGGCCACCGTGGCAGGCGGCATGCTGAACATTTTGTTTGAGTACGTGGAAGCCCGCGACCGCGTTGCCGCCATGAGCATCTACTGCTCGCTGGCCGGACTGGGCGCGTTTATCGGCTCGCTGGCGGGCGGCATCGTGCTGGACGCCATCCAGAAGGCGGGCAACCGGTTCCTCGGCATGAACCTTTACGGCCAGCAGGTGCTGGCGGGCATTTCCGCTCTGGGCCTGTTCGCCACCGTGCTGTACGGAAAATTTGTGCTGGAGAAGACCCCGCGCATTCCGCAGCAGCGATAAAAACCAATGCGGCGCGCCCGCTGCCGGGCCGCCTTTGAAAAATTTTTCCGGAGGATCGCCATGAGTACTTTCAACGCTGCGCTGGTATCCCAGCGCGCCACCGAACATATCACCGCCCGCCTGAACGCCGGTGTGCTGGAGGGCGTCTGCGCCGGTGTATGGCTGAACGGCGAGCAGGTGGTGGATGTCTGCCTTGGTCAGCGTGACCCCGCCGCGGGCGCCGCGCTTACCCGTGACAGCCTGTTCCGCCTTGCCAGCATGACCAAGCCCGTTGCGGGCTGTGCCGCCATGCAGATGGTGGAGGCCGGAAAGCTGGAGCTGGATGCGCCCATCAGCCGCTGGCTGCCCGCCTTTGAAAAGATGGAGGTGGCCGTCGCCACGCCGGAGGGCGAGATCCTTGCCACCCGCCCGGCACAGCAGCCCGTCACCCTGCGCATGCTGCTGACCCATTCCAGCGGCCTTGGCAGCGGCCCCGCCGGCGACAAGCAGTTTGCCGCGCTGACCAAAGCGCAGCGCAGCAGCCTTGCCGCCGCCGTGGACGCCTATGCGGACTTTGCGCTGGACTTCCAGCCCGGCACCGCCCAGATGTACAGCGCCCTGTGCGGTCTGGACGTGGCGTGCCGTCTGGTGGAGATCGTCAGCGGCCTGCCCTATGACGAGTACCTGAAAAAGAACGTGTTCGGCCCGCTGGAGATGCCGGACACCACCTTTGCCCCCACGCCGGAGCAGGCAGCCCGTGAGGTGGCCTTTGTGGACGCCCGCGAAGGCGTGCTGCACCCTGTGGAGCTTTCTCCGCTGTCCGGTTTCGGCGGCTTTGTCAACGGCTACACCGGCGGCGGCGCGGGGCTGTTCTCCACGCTGGAGGATTACAGCCATCTGGCGCTGATGTACCTGAACGGCGGAGAGTACAAGGGACGCCGTATTCTGAAAGCCGAGACCGTGGCCGAGATGGCCCGCGCCCAGCTGCCGGAGCACTTCGGCGGTATGTGGCGGCGGCAGAACTGGGGACTTTCCATGCGGACGCTGGGCGAGTGCGCCCCCGTTATCTGGGCGGGCGACCCCGCCGCAAATGGCCGGACCACCGGCATTTACGGCGACTGCTTCTACAAGCCGGACGCGGCGCTGATCGACCCCGGTCAGCCGCTGACCCCCGGCAGCTTTGGCTGGAGCGGCGCCTACGGCACCCATTTCTGGATGGACCCCGCCAGAAAGCTGTGCGCGGTGTACATGTCCAATCTGGCGGACGGCGGCGGTGCCGGCGCACCCACTGCATTTGAATTTGAACGGGACGTTATGGCCGGCTTCGGCGAGTGAGCCCGTACAAAGATATCACCCCAAAGGAAAAGAAAGGAAAACACCATGGCTAAAAACTATTTTTACGATCCCCAGCGCGCTTTTGATTTTCTGAACAGCATCGGCTTTGTCCGCATGGGCGGCACCCCCGAGGAGCTGAAGGCTGCCGAAATGATCCGCGACGACCTGCTGGGCGACGGCATCGACGCCCGCATTGAAGATTTTGTGATCCAGGACGTGGACGTGAACACCGCCACGCTGGAGGTTCTGGAGCCTTACGCCGCCAGCTATACCGTCACCGCCTACAAGGGCAGCGGCTGTGCCGACGCGCTGGAGGCCGATTTCATCTATGTGGAGGACGCCACCGAGGCCGATCTGGTGGACGCCAAGGGCAAAATCGCGCTGGTCAACGGCTTCCTGCGCCTGCCGCTGTACAAAAAGCTGGTGGATGCCGGCGTTGCCGCCTTTGTGACCATGAGCGGCGACATGCTGGACAAGATGGAGGAGAGCGACCTGTTCACCCGCACCCTGCGCGCCCCGCTGCGCACCCAGGGCGTTATTCCCGGCGTCAACCTGCGCGTCTGCGATGCGTTTGACCTGGTGAACCGCGGTGCTTCCCGCGTGCGGCTGAGCGTCAACACCAAGCTGGCCGACCGCACCAGCCACAACGTGGTGGCCGTCATTCCCGGCACCGCCTCCGATGAGGAGATCTGCTTTACCGCCCATTACGACAGCGTGGAATTTTCCACCGGCGTGTACGACAACGGCGCAGGCAGCGTTATTCTGATGGAGCTGGCCCGCTGGTTTGCCAAAAACCCCGCCCGCCGCACCCTGAAGTTCATCTGGACCGGCAGCGAGGAGATCGGCCTGGAGGGCAGCAAAGCCTACGTGCGTGACCACGCCGCCGAGCTGGACAAGTGCCGCTTTATGATCAACGTGGACGTGGGCGGCAGCGTGCTGGGCAAGGAGCTGTGCAGCTGCACCGCCGACGAGACCGTCACCACCTTTACCGACACCTTTATGAAGATCAACGGTTACCGCATGGCGGTCAGCCGCGACATCTACTCCAGCGACAACATGCCCTTTGCCGATCTGGACGTGCCCGCCGCCAGCTTCTTCCGCGTGGGCGCCCCCGGCGCAGGCCACATCCACGACCGCAACGACGTCATCAGCCTGCTGAGCGCCAAGGGTCTGGAAAAGACCATCCTGTACGTGATGGACTACGCCGACACGCTGGCCAACGCCGTGGTGTTCCCGTTTGAGCGCAAGGTGCCCGCCGACATGCACGAGAAGATCGACAACTACTTCTACAAGAAGGAACAGGAAGAGGCCATGAAGAAGGCCGAAGCCGAAGCAAAATGAGCCTGCCCGTGACCGAAAGCCCCGCCCTGCGCGGGGCTTTGTCCGCCTGCCCGCTGTTTGCCGGTATGGCCGAAGAGGAGCTTGCCTGCGCACTGCGCTTTTTTGAGGCACGCCCCGTGGAGTACCGCCGGGGCGATTTTCTCAACCGCATCGGCGATGCGCTGCCCTGGTTCGGCCTTGTGGTGGAGGGCAACATTCAGGTGTACATGGACGATTACGACGGACACCACATGATCATGGCCAACGTTAGCCCCGGCGAGACCTTTGCCGAATCGCTTTGCTATCTTGGCCGCCGCGCGCCCATTTACATCTGCGCGGTAAGCGACGCCGTGGTGCTGCAGCTGAGCTGCAAAAAGCTGAAGGGCTGCGCCGCGGGCAACGGCGACTGCGACGGCAGCTGCGGCTGCGGCGGTGTGCGGGCCTGCGCGGCCTACACCCACCGGTTTATGACCATGCTGGCGGGCCGCACCCTTGCCATGAACGACCGCATCCAGATCCTCTCCCGCCCCACGCTGCGCGGCAGGCTGATCACCTTTTTTTCGCAGTATGCGCGGCGCAGCGGCCGCAGCTTTGCCATACCCTTTGACCGCGCCGACATGGCCGCCTACCTTGGCACTGACCGCAGCGCGCTTTCCCGCGAGCTGGGCCGCATGCAGAAGGAGGGCCTGCTGCGTTTTCGCAAAAACCGGTTCGAGATCCTGCGGGCGATGGACGTGGAGGACTGATCTCCGGGGGGCAATGCTTTTGCGGCGGCTCCGGGGCACGTTCCGCCGGACAGCACTCTTTTTTTCGACACACAAAACCACCTCTTTTCCGGCTGCGCCGGTCCGGAGGTGGTTTTTTGTGGTGCAGGGCTTATGTGCACCGTCCTTTTAAGCCATCGGTACCAGCTTCAGCGGGTCGGTGTCATCGGGATAGACGCTCCACTGGGTGGTGACGCCCGCGTTGCGGCTGAGGCTGGAGGCGATGTGCCCCACATACTGCAGACCGTCGGCGTCAAAGACGGAAACGTACATGTCGTTGCAGCCGTCGTGGTACATTTGCACCATATACTGCGCTGCCACCAGACGCTCGCCGTCCCACAAAAAGGTCATGTCCGGCCCAAAGGGCAGCGACATACCGACGGCCTCCGCCTGGGTGGTGTCGCCGGTAAGCACCGGCTTGTACAGGCCCTGTTCGTCCTGCTGCAGCAGCATAAAGCTGCCGTAGGGGGCTTCGATGACCAGCAGACAGTCGTCAAACAGCACCGGCCCGCTGACGTAGCCGTCCTGTGCCACCGGCAGCAGAGGCTGATGCGCCAGCTGCCGCAGCGGCTGTGACGGTGCGGCGGGAACTTCCAGCTCGGTGAGGTACAGCCAGCCCTCCTGTTTGGTGACCAGCAGCAGCGTGCCCTGCGGCGAAAGGGTCAGCTCCACCACGTCGGTGCCCGCCTGCAGCGGCCACACCGTGCAAAGCTGTTCGGGATGGATGACGGGGAGCTCCGCGCTGCCGGCGCCGGTGGTGTTGGAAGAGTCGTAGGGCAGGCAGTACACGCCAGCGCCGCCCGGTATGTGGGAAACGTCGTCCTGCACGTCAAAGTTCAGCGCAAAGTACACCGCCTGCGGCGTCACAATGCTGGGGCCGTACAGCTCCGGCCCGGTGCCGTCGGGGTCGTAGACGTCCAACCCCTGCACCGCACCCGCGGCGTTTTTGGTCACGCCGACGGAAAGGGTGTTGTTCTGCCGCACGGGAATGCGGAAAAACCGTGCAAAGGCATCGCTCAGCGCCTGCGCGGTGGGCTGACTGCCGTCCGGCAGCAGGCAGATGTTCGTACCGGTGATGTCCACATCCACCGAAAGCGGATAATATTCAAAATAGTCGCCGAGGTTCACGGTCTCGGTGTAGTTCTGCCCGGCGGGTGCGCGGGTGGCCACATCCTGAAACACCGGCACCAGCGAGGCGAACGGGTCGCCGACGGCGGACCAGTCCTCATCAAAGGAGCCGCTGGTGGACGCGCCGCCCCGCGAATAGGCGCTGAGCTGCACGCCGGAGCCTTTGTGCGGCACCGAGGGGCTTTGCTGCCGGGACAGGAAGCTTTCAAACTGCACGACGGCGCCGGGGTTTTCCACCAGAGGGTAGCTGACGTGCCAGAACAGGCGGCGGGCGCACTGCAGGCGGCTTTCCACCCGCAGGCCCGCGGCCGCGGCCACGTCGCCGTACAGGGTGGTGTGCTGCAGCTGGACCGCCGTGGCCGAAGAGGTCACCGCCGCTGCGGCTCCGGCGGTGATGCACACCGCCAGCACCAGCAGCGCAAGCAGCGCGGCAAAAGCTTTGCGCATGGGCTCAGTCCTCCCCCATGATGGTATCCAGCGCGCGGCCCACACGGTCGGCGCGGTAGTTGTAGGTGGATTTGACGTACTCCATCAGGCCAAGGCCCTGTTCCTCCAGCTCTTCCAGCGTGGCGTCCCCCACGATGAGCCCCGCCCGCATAAGCACGGCGCGGCCAACAAAGCCGGAGACCTCCTCGATGAGGTGGGTGGAGAGCAGCACGGTCTCGTGCTCCTCCAGAATACCCAGCAGCACCTTGTAAAAATCCTCCCGGTTAAAGACGTCGTTACCCGCAAAGGGTTCGTCCAGAAGGATGTAGTCCGCCCCCTGCGACAGTGCGAGGATGACCTCGAACTGGTTTTTCTGTCCGGCGGAAAAGCTGCGCAGCGCCTTGTGCCGGGGCAGGGAGAAAAAATCCATCAGACCGTCGAACCGTTTGTGGGAGAATTTCGGAAAATGCTCCGCATAAAACTGCCGGTGGGCTTCGGCGGTGAGGTTGGGGAAAAACGAGTGCTCGCAGGTGCCGAAGGAGAGCTTTGCAATGTTTGCGCGGGTGATGGGCTCGCCGTCCAGCGTAACGGTGCCGCGGTGCTCCAGCAGGCCGAGGATGCACTTCATCAGCGTGGTTTTACCCGCGCCGTTTTCGCCGAACAGGCCGACGATCTGCCCGCGGGGCAGGGTAAGGCTGACGTCCGCCACGCCGCAGCGGCCGTTGGGATAGATTTTTTTCACGTTTTTGATTTCCAGCATGGCGTTCACCTCCACAGTCCGGCCAGCTGGCCGGGAACATACAGTTGGTCCGGCGTGACCCACACGTACAGACCGAAATACAGCCAGAACAGCGCCAGCGCGCACACGGCGCAGGCGGCAAGCTCCAGCGCGGGCAGGGCAAGGCAGCGGCGGTGCAGCTCCCGCCCGTCGGGCAGGCGGCGCATCAGATAGATGCTTCTGGACCCCTGCCGGTGGTAGGCGTAGTGCCCGACGGCAAAGACTGCCGCCATGACTGCCAGCACGGCAAACCAGCTGAGGCTGTCCTCCAGCAGGTCGGTAAAGGGGAGCATCTCGGCGTCCGACCGCAGAACGTACTTGTTGTCCGTCCCGCAGGCGAACAGATTCTGCCACGCATGGTACAGCCGCAGCAGGTATAAGCTGCTGTACAGCGCGCTGCAGACCAGCCCGGTGAGGAAGAACTGCAGCTCGAACCGGAGGGAAAAGCCCGGCGGCACAAGGCGGGAGAGGCGTTCGGGATCAGATCGTTTCATCGTCGCCCTCCTTATCCTCTGCGTGCAGCAGATTCGCCAGCAGGCACCAGACGGCCGCAGCGCACAGAATGAGCAGCAGCGCGTCGTTGAAAAGAGCCTCCGGCGTGCCGGAGAACAGCGCCAGCGCGGCGGCGGTCAGCACCACAAGCCAATACCCGCGCCCACCGCGGCGCCGGCGGCGGGCGAAGTCAGCGGCGGCCAGTGCCAGTGCGGCAAGCAGCAGCAGATTGCGCACCCAGCGCAGGGGATCCAGCACCGGCAGCAGGCTGTGCAGAAACGGCTGACGCCAGCAGGCCAGCAGCAGCGTCTGCACACCGGCGGGGTCGTATTGCGTTAAATAGGTGTTGGCACAGAGCAGCGCCGTCGCCAGCTGCACCGCCCAGAACACGGCAACGCCCGCCGCCGCGTGCGCCGCATGCCAGAAGCAGAAGGCGGTCTCGCTGATGCGCAGACGGCAAATGGTATAATCGCTGCGGGCGGAGGTATTGCAGGCGCAGCCCGTAAGCACCGCCAGCACCAGCACAAGCCCCAATGCGGCAATTTTGCCCATATGGCTTTGCGCAAAGGCGGTTTCCAGCCCGGGCTTTGCCAGAAAGGTCTGTGTTTTCATACCGGAGCAAAACAGCAGGTACTGCGCCGCAGCGCACACCGCGCAGACCCCCGCAAGCGGCAGCAGTGAGGCACGGTTCAGCAGCATCCACACCGAAAGATGTTTTTTCATACACGGCCCTCCTTTTCCGCGGATGCGTCATCCGCAGACACGCCGCCCGTCTGTGCGGCCTCCTGCTCGGCGGTCTGCCACGCCTGTTCCAGCAGAGACATGGCCTCGGCTTTGGAAATACCCATCTGCCGCAGCCCTCGCACGGCGGCAAGAGCGTCTTCGGCCAGAAGCTGGGTGCGGATGGCGCTCACCCGGCGTTCATCCAGCACCATCAGGCTTTTCGAACCGGCAAAGGAGCACAGCAGTCCCTCCTCCTCCAGCATGCGGCAGGCCTTCTGCACCGTGTTGGGGTTGACCCCCAGCAGCGCCGAAAGCACCCGGCGGGAGGGCAGCTCGTCCCCGTTTTGGATGGTGCCCGCCACCACGCCGCGCTTGATGTAGCGCAGGATCTGCAGGTAGATGGGGGTGCCATCCTCCTGCACGAAATGTTCAAACGAGATCATGTGGTCTCCCTCTCATTCTCCAACTGTATTATGCGTGTAATACGGTTTTCAACTGTATTATAGCAATAGTACAGTTGCTTGTCAACACCTTTTTTGCCCCGCGGGTACAAACCCCTTGACAGGCGGCACCGGTTGGGGTATGCTGAGACCATGCAAAACTCCGATCGTGTAAGAAAGGAATTTCATTATGTCTATGCTTCTTATTCTGGGGCTGATCATTCTTTACAGCTTCCAGACCCTGTTCTGCACCCTGTTCAACGACCGCTACACCGGCAGCAAGGCGGCTTCGCCCTATGTTTTCTGCGTGGTGGAGGCCATCGCCATTCCGCTGGTGTCACTGGTACTGAACGGCTTCCGGGTCAGCATTTCCGGCGTGACGCTGCTGCTGGGCGTGCTGAACGCCACAGCGCTGTTTGTGTACAACATTTCGCTGATCGCTGCAGGGCGGCGCGGCTCCTACGCGTTCCTCAACGTGATGATGCTGTTCGGCGGCATTCTCATCCCCATCATCTATTCCGCCATCGTGTACGGCGAGCAGCCAAGCTGGCTGCAGTGGGCCGCCATTGCGGTGATGCTGGTCGCCTGCTTTATGATGAACAAGGACGACATCAAGCTTTCCGGCACGTCGCCGGTGTACTATCTGCTGTGTCTGGCGCTGTTTGTTTCCAACGGCGCATACGGCACGTTTATGAAGATCCAATCCACCGCCGCGGAGGCCGAAGGCCGCGAAATGGTGATGCTGACCTATTTCCTGATGGGTGTGATCGCCTTTGTGATGCTGCTGCGCACCGAAAAAAAGAACGCGCTGAAGGCGTTCCGCTTTGACAGGCGCAGCCTGCCGCCGCTGCTGGCCTGCCTGCTGAGCGCCGCCGCAGCCATCAACCTGCTGGTGTTTATTCTGCCCATGGTCAACACCGCCGTGCTGTACACCACCGACAACGGCGGCGTGCTGGTGCTTTCCTGCGTGTATTCGGTACTGATCTTTAAGGAGAAGCTTTCGCCCTCCAAGGTGGCCGGCATGGTGCTGGCGGCGGCCAGCATTGTGGCGCTGAGCCTGTAAGCTTTTTGCTTCCGAACGAAAGCACCCTTCCGGCCGTCCATACCTTACACAAAAAAACCTCTCTGCAGTTAGTGGCTGCAGAGAGGTTTTTTGTGCAGAAATTACAGGCCCAGCACGTCGCGGAGGTAGGTGCGGGAAACTTCGGCGGAGTGGTAGTTGCTGACGACGGGGTTGTCCAGCTCGACGCACAGGACGCCGTCGTAGCCCACCTCTTCCAGCGCGGCCTTGACGGCGGGGAAGCTGACGTTGCCGTAGCCCAGCGGGCGGAAGGTGGCCATTTTGGCGGCGCCTTCGGCGGTGGAAAGCGCGTAGGCGTCCACGTCCTTCAGGTGCATATAACCGATGCGGTCGCCGTACTGGCGGACGAGCGCGGCGGGGTCGATGCCGGCCACGGTGGTGTGGGCGGTGTCAAAGCAGAAGAACACGCAGGCGGGGTCGGTGTGGGCGGCAAAGTAGTCGATGTCGCTCTGGCTGAAGACGCAGGTGCCGAAATGAGGGTGGAAGCAGACCTTGACGCCTTTTTGCAGCGCGTAGGCGCCCAGACGGTTGGCAACCTCGCAGATGGGGTCCAGATAGGCGGGGTCGGTGGGACGCTCCAGCGGGCCGCCCTCGCCGAAATAGCCGCAGTGCTGGCAGTTGAACCATTTGCCGCCGATGGCCGCGAGGAAATCCACCTGCGCCATGGCGGTTTTGAGGGTCTCCTCCACGTCCAGCGTAAAGCTGCCGTACAGGTTCACCAGCTCCACACCGCAGGCTTCGGTCAGGCGTACCAGCTCCTGCGGGTCCTCTTTGTAATAATCGGCGATGAAGGCAAAGTTTTCCACGGTGTCGTAGCCCAGATATTTGCACTCGCGAAAGGACTGCTCCAGCATCTGCACGGCCTGGGATTTTTCGTTGTTTTTGATCCAGGTCCAGCCGGTATAAGCAACTTTCATAGTCGTTTTCTCCTTTATTTCAAAGAAATCAGCATCATTCATCCAGCACGCCGTGCATGGGGTTGGCCTGCATGGCGGGGGTTCGCTGGTAGCGGGTGGTCAGTTCGATGGTTTTGCCGGCGGCGCAGGACTTGGAGAAGCTGGTCATGATCTCCAGCACATGGTGCTGCTGCTGATAGTTGGCGCGGTGGTCGCGGCCGGTGCGCAGACCGGTGCACAGGTCCGCCAGACCCAGCGCACGGGAGTTCTCGCTGTAGTCGAACATCAGCGGCATCTGACGGTAGCCGCGGTAGAAATCCGGCACGTCCTTGCGGTCAAGGCCGGGGTCGCTGGTGGCGGCGGCGACGTCCTCGGGACGCAGCAGCAGCACCGGGCCGCCGAAGGTGTTGGGATCCGGCACGACCAGCGTGCCCTTGGTGCCGTACACCTCGAACCGGGCCATGCCGGTGTAGTGCACGTCAAAGGTGGTGAGGATCTGCGCCACGGCACCGCTGGAGAACAGAATGTTGCCCGCCAGATGGGTGTCCACGTCCACGTCGATGATCTCGCCGTTGTGGGGCTTGGAGGTGATGATGCGTTTTTCGAAGGTTTTGCGGGTCATGCCGGAGACGGCTTTGGCCTCGCCCAGCAGCTGCACCAGTGCGGTGATGTAGTAGGGGCCCATGTCCAGCATGGGGCCGCCGCCGCGCTTATAGTAGAATTCGGGATCGGGATGCCAGGT
>CAZYRD010000048.1:0-14330 GCA_964649475.1 uncultured Faecalibacterium sp. | reverse complement strand
AAGATGCTGTAAACGGGCAAAAAACAGGAGCCGCCGTACCGGTACGGCGGCTCCCTTTCATTGTTTTGCATCTTTTGCTGAAAGGATCTTACTTCGGTGTGCTTTCGCTTTCCGGCGCAGGCGCGGTCGCAGCCTCGATCTCGTTCAGCTGATCGGTCAGATAGCTGCCCTTATCATAGATCTCGCCCAGCGGGTATTCCCACCCGGTGGGGATGGTCAGCTGTTCGGCAAGGATCTCCGGCTGACCCTCGATGAGGAAATGCTCGTTGAGGATGGGCGCCAGATTGGCCGCGTTGACGCCGTACACCGAATTGCCGTTGACCGTGACGGGGCCGCCCGGCACACGCACAAAGAAGATGTCCTCGCCCTCCAGCTCCAGCACCTTGGTGCACAGCGACAGCATGGTGTTGAAATCCATATCGGATTTGACGCGGTAGCTGACGATGGGCAGGATATGGCGGTACATGTCCTCGATGGTGGCGTCGGTAAGCATCTCAAACATGGCTGCGTACACGTAGCGCTGCAGCATCAGACGCTGCACGTCACCCTGCGCAAACTGCTTGCGGGCACGCACCACGATCTCGGCGTCTGCCCCGTTGAACCACCCCTGTCCTGCGCTGGCAAACAGGGTCTTGTTTCCGGCGTCATCAAACACGTAGATATCCTCCGGCAGGTACAGCTGAATGCCGCCGAACACATCGATGATCTCCTTGAACGCCGCCATATCCAGCGAGATAAACTTATCTACCGGCAGACCGAACGCCTCGTTGACGTACTTTGCCAGATTGGTGATGTGGCTTTCCTTGTTTTCGCCCTCGGCAAAAATGCTGTTGATGCGGTAATTGCTCACCATATCGCCCACATAGCTGTCGCGGGGGATCTGCAGGATGCTGACTTTGTTTTCCTTGACGTTATAATGTATGTACAGGATCAGGTCGGTTTTGGCGTTTTCGGCGCTGCCGTAGGTGCGGTTGGGGTCATCCTCATCGTGATCGATGCCCACCACCAGCAGGTTGATATAATCGCCCTGATACTCGGGATAGGTCATCACGACCTCTTCTTCCTCGATCTTGCCGTAGTCGCCGGTATCCTGGATCTGCTCCACCATCTCCTTGGCATCTTCCACCATGCGCCAGGTTTTTGCGGCATAATAGCCGACCGCCGCAAGCGCCAGCAAGGCCGCTGCCAAAAGCACCGGCACCAGTATTTTCACCCACAGCTTCCAGCCGCGGATCCAATTCACGAATTTCATACAGATCACCTTTCGGTTTTATTTCGCCTTAGGGTTCTGCATACATTATACGCCCTGCACGTGTCAAATGCAAGCAAAGCCTGTTTCAAACCGTTGAAATCTGTATGATCGCACCGAAAACAGACGCTTCACCTCCATTTTATATGTGGCAGAGCGGCGGTTTCGGCGGGATCTGCCGATACGGGCTGCTCCAAAACCGCAAACGCGGGCTTGTATTCCTTTCCGATCCGTATTATAATATATGAAATATGGAAAAAACTCCGCCGGCCAGTCCGGCTGTACAGAGAGGAATTGTAATATGGCTGTTAAATACGCAAAACCCAAGGGAACGCAGGATATCCTGCCCGAAGCCAGCGGCAGCTGGCTGTATCTGGAGGAGCAGCTGCGCCGCACGGTGGGACTGTACGGCTACCGCGAGATCCGCCTGCCCACCTTTGAACACACCGAGGTGTTTGCCCGCGGCGTGGGCGAGACCACCGACGTGGTCGGCAAGGAGATGTACACCTTTTTGGACAAGGGCGACCGCAGCATCACCCTGCGTCCCGAAGGTACCGCCGGCGTAGCCCGTGCCGTGCTGGAAAACGGCATTCTCGGCAGCGCCGCCATGCCTTTCAAGGCCTATTATCTGCAAAGCTGCTTCCGCTACGAAAAAGCTCAGAAGGGCCGCCTGCGCGAGTTCCACCAGCTGGGCATTGAATGCTTCGGCGCCAACGATCCCTTCGCCGACGCCGAGGTCATCGCCGTGGCGGACCAGATTTTGAAAGATGTCGGCGTGAAAAAGGTGAAGCTGGAGATCAACTCCATCGGCTGCAAAAAGTGCCGTCCCGCCTACCACGCCGCGCTGAAAGAGTATTTTGCCCAGTACACCGACAAGCTTTGCCCCACCTGTCTGGACCGTCTGGACCGCAACCCCATGCGTATTCTGGACTGCAAGAGCGAAGTGTGCCACGCCATCGGCGAGGGCGCTCCGGTGATGCTGGACTATCTGTGCGAGGACTGCACCGCCCACTTTGACACCGTCAAGGGCTGTCTGGACGATCTTGGCATCGCCTATATCGTCAACCCCACCATCGTGCGCGGTCTGGACTACTACTCCAATACCGTGTTCGAGTTCATCCACACCGGCGTCGGCACGCAGGGCACCATCTGCGGCGGCGGCCGCTACAACGGCCTGATCGAGGATTTCGACGGCCCCGCCACCCCCGCCGTCGGCTTCGGCATGGGCATTGAGCGCCTGCTGCTTGCACTGGAGGACGAAGGCGTGCAGCTGCCCGCCGTACCCGGTCCGGTGCTGTACATTGCCAACATCGGCGAAGCCGGCCGCAAAAAAGCCGCCGTGCTGTGCGCCGGTCTGCGCGCCGTCGGCGTCCACGCCGAATACGACGTTGTGGGCCGCGGCCTGAAAGCCCAGATGAAGTACGCCAACAAAATCGGCGCCCGCTACACCATGGTGCTGGGCGACGACGAGGTAACAAACGGCGAGGCCCGCCTGAAGGAGATGTCCACCGGCGCCGAAACCGCCGTTGCGCTGGACGCACTTGCAGCCGCGCTGGGCTGAACCGCCTGATTCATTCCCCACAATATCATTGCAAACATTGCAAAAAAAGGGCTTTCGGAAGAAATATCCGAAAGCTCTTTTTGACGCGTCCGGGTTTGCTGTCAGAACGGCTCACTTTCTTTTGACTCCGTAATAGGCATAAATGCCCTCCGCACTGGGGTGCTGCGCGTCGTAAAAATCGGTGTTTATCATGCCGAAATCCGCCGGATCGTAACCGCCGTAGCACTGTACGCCCAGTTCGTCCTGCAGCGAGTAAAAATAATCCTCTGTTGCAAGGATATCCCGATACATTTCGCTGGTGAGCATGAATTCGTAATAGGCAGGATGGAACGGCGCAAGCTGCAAAATGACCTCGACGCCGTCCTCCTGCATCATGGCGATAAAATCCTCCAGCTGGCGGCGCATCTCATCGTTTACTCCATTGAAATTGTAGACGATGGTGTTTCCAAAGATAATGCAGTCATTGGCATCGTTGTCCACTTTTTCAACAGGACGCAGGCGGTATTCTTCTTCATAGCTATAGCTGCCGTCCGCCCGGCGGGTGGCGCCGACATTATCCGCCACAGCCGTTGCTTCCAGCTTTTGCGCGCTTTTTCCGGACAGCAGGAACTCCACACTGCTCTGGAAGTAAGCAAAAGAAAGCAATTCCTTCATGCCCGCCTGCGTGCGGGACATGACCCGAAACGGTGTATGGCCGCGTTCCTCGCAAAACTGCTCGTAACCCTCCGTCAGCGCGCGGTAGTCCAGGTTGCCCTCGGAGAGGAACCAATATTCGGCGCAGAACACCACCGTTTTGGGCAGCAGGCCGTTTTCCTTCATCATCATGTAAGTGCTGATGCTGTCGCGCAGATCCGCACCGGTCACACCTGCACAGTAGGTATTTTCCTCACCCACCAGCTCTTTTGTCACCTGCATGCTGCGGGAAGAGCCCACGACAAGCACGTCCACCGGCTGCGTGCGCAGCTCCAGATATTCCTTGATCAGCTGCCGGTCATCCATATTCTGCAGATTTGTCACATTGTAACCGTCCGCCATGATCTGCGCCGCCTGACGGGCATATTTCCGGTTGGTGATATTTGCCGGATCCACCAGAATGTTGACGGCAAAAACCACCGCCAGAAACAGCGCCAGCAGCCCCAGCGAGCGCAGCAGCCGTCTTCCTTCAACAGATAATTTTTTACTCACAGCTACCGCCCTTTTCCACGATCAAATCCACCATCTCGCCCACATTCTGCATTTCAAGGATCTGCTTCATCGTAAATTTAATCGCAAAACGTTCTTCCACCTCTGACATCAATGCAATATGTACCAGGCTGTCCCAGCCCGACACATCCGCAGCGGTAGTCGACCGGGTAATCTCCTGTCCATCCAGATCGAAGAACACTTCGAAAATCTCATTCAATTTTTCCAGAATCTTAGTTTCCATCATTGGCTTCCTCCATTTTTTGAATGTATACCTTTGCTGGAATATACGAATCGCAATTCAGTGCAAAACAACCGCTGGAATCCGGTAAAAATCCGTGCTGCGGATAAACATCCTTTACCATGGCATTCTTGGCAGTCGGCAAATATTCACCTGTCAGGGTCTTGCAGCCACGTCTTTGCGCTTCTTCAACCATCGTGTTGATTATGAATTCTTCCATTCCCCGTTTAAGAACTCTGCAGCTCATAAACCATGTATCAACGAAAAGCTCCGTCTCAGAACGCTTTTCCAGAACAACGGCGCTGATCAATCCATAATCGCCAAACTTATCCTTCAATGTGAAATAGATCGTGACATAGCGTTCATCTGCCGCTATTTTTTCCAACTGTGCTGCGGTATAGCGAATCGTTCTCAGATTAAACTGGTTGGAACGCTGGCTCAACTGCGCAATGCGAGCCAAATGATAGTCATCAAACGCTGCCGCTTCCGCCTTCATCTCCAGACTTTGCAGGTATGCATCATAATCCGCAAACTGCTGCTGAAGCTGTGCACGGCCTGCTTCTGACCGGTATTGTTCTGTACGCTGAACGTCCGTTGCGGAATAGGCTGTTGCCTCGAACAAATCCAGCGATTTCAAATATTCCACATATTCCGCCGGATCTTCCGGCAATTCCGGTACGGTTATCTCCGGAATCAGCGCACGCACTGCATTCCGTTCAAAGGGGTTGTCATCCAGAAAAACAAAACTGTCCATTCCGAGGTTCAGCGTTTGCTGAATCTTCCGAATGTTTCCGGCCTTGTCCTGCCAGTTTGCCACAAACATCGCAACATCATCCAACCTCAGTACCATGTCCGGATGTTTTTCAAAAGGCTCTTTTGCCGTTTCTTCATTATTCTTGCTGCATACGGCTAACAAAATGCCGCGATTCTTCAACTCCTTAAGCCACATCTGAAATTCAGCAAATGCACGTCCCAAACCGAGTTCGCCGATTTGGATATTGGCCAGACCGTCATCTCCGATCACGCCACCCCACAGAGTGTTGTCCAGATCAAGCACCACACACTTTTTCACACGGCCACTCTGCGCCTTTATCATTTCTATCACACGGGCCGCTACCGCCGGCAGCGCAGCCATAGAAACAGGCATTTTTGCCGAATAGTAAAGCTTCGCATCATAAAAAGAGGAACGTCCCATCTCACTTTGGATGCCGGAAAGATCCACCAGAGAAACACTGCGGTTCGAGGTTGTCTTTTCCATCAAAAGCAGATTTAGTTTCCGCAGCTGAAAAAGATATGCACTCTCCAGCCCCAACGCAAGATCTCCGAAAACACGATCGTCATTCTCTACAAAATTGAACTGTAAAACGACTGCATCGCATCTTTCCGTAATCGTCTGCCAGACACCGCAAATACTATCGGCTTTTTGCTGCGCAAAAGAAACGCGCTGCGACAGCGGTGTATGACAGAATTCTTCATACAAGCGCTCTGCACACATGTAAATAAGCACCATATCCGGCTTGAAAAGATACAACTCGCTTTGCGGATCCAACGTCTGGGCCAGAATCTGATTATAGTCCGTATCCAGCACTTCCACAGCTACATTCTCTTCCCATGCGCATCCCCGAATAGCCGTAGCCAGATGCTGGGTAGAGCAGTCCCCTATAATAGCTATTCTTTTTCTGGTGCCCTCTGCGGTCTTCCGGGCACTTTTCATCAACTGCGCGAAGCTTCTTTCTTTCACAGGAGCACCTCTCAAAATTGGAAATAAATAAACGACGATGCTTCAAAGCAGCCAAGCAATGCAATTGCAAACAGCAGTGCATAATAAATACACCACCGCTTCGGTGCCGAAAGTCTGCCCACAAGCTGCGGAAACAATTCACCGGTGCGCAGTTCCACACACTCCAACGCGATCAAGGCAAGGGTGCTGAACAACGAGATATACAAAACTTTTGTCGAACCCATTAAACTGACCGTTGCCTTATAGAAACCAAGCGGTGAAAGCAAAACACCCCAACCGCGAATGCTGTGACTGATGATGTACCACGCCTGCCCAAAACTCTCACTGCGAAAAAACACATACCCTATACACACCAATATAAATGTGGTTCCGATCTGCCATACAGCCTGCAGCTTTGGGTACTTTGCCAAAAACAAAGCTTTTCCCTTTTTGCGATAAGTTGCCATAAAGTTTTCGACAATCTGGTACAAGCCGTGCAGCAATCCCCATGCCACATATGTCCACGCTGCGCCATGCCAGAGGCCGGTTGTCGTCCACACAACCAGCTGGGCAAGCATTACAGGCAAAAAGCGCGCCAGTTTGATTTTTCTTTCTTTTGTAAGTTTTCGGGTGATCTTTGAACAAATTTTACCCCGCAGCACTGGATAAAACAAGTAATCGCGGAACCATGTCCCAAGACTGATATGCCACCTCCGCCAAAATTCACCGATCGAACGAGAAAAATACGGATGGTCAAAATTTTGCATCAGCTCGAAGCCCAGCACCTTTGCTGCACCGCGGGCGATGTCCGAATACGCTGAAAAATCGCAATACACCTGTATCGCAAACATCACCACACCCAGCACCAGCAGCGGGCCGGGCCAGATCTCCAGATTCTCATAGTAGCGGTCCATGGCAACGCTGAGGTTGTCGGCGATGACCACCTTTTTGAAAAAGCCCAGCAGCATCAGCCGCATACCGATGGAATAGTTTTCGTAAGTGAAGGTCTTATAACTCCGGAACTGCGGCAGCAGGTTGGCGCTGCGCTCGATGGGGCCGGCCACCAGCTGCGGGAAGAAGCTGACAAACAGTGCGTAGTTCAAAAAATTGCGCTCGTGCTCCACCGTACCACGGTAGACGTCGATGGAATAGCCCAGCGCCTGGAAGGTGTAAAAGCTGATGCCCACCGGCAGCAGCAGCGAAAGCGCCGGCAGTGTAAAGCTTATGCCCAGCAGCGCGGCGGCGTCCTGCAGCAGTGCGGCAAACATGCCGTAGTATTTAAACGAGAACAGAATAGCCAGGTTGATGAACACATTGGTTCCCAGCGCCGCCTTGCGCAGAGCCTGCGAGGCGCCGCTGCGGCTGACAAGCCCGGCGCACACCCACGTGGAGACGGTGGAGAAGAAGATGAGCAGAGCGTACACGGCGTTCCAGCACATATAGAAATAGTACGAGAGCACCAGCAGCCACGGGTTCTTCAGCTTTTTGGGCAGCACAAAATACCCCAGCACCGCAATGGGGAAGAAGATGAGAAATTGCAGCGAGTTGAATTGCATATACGACAGCCTCTTTCACATTCGTTCCCGGAAAGCTCCGGGCGACCGTTCGGGTCTGTTATTTGTTTTATCGTTCCAATATATTATACCAATACAGCCGCTCTTTTTCAATGCGTTTTTCCACTTCGGTGCAGATCGAAAAAAACATTCTGTGCGCAAAAGCCTTTTTCTTTTCGTATTCGTTCCCGTCCACTTTTTCATGCGGCCGTTTTCAGTCCCGAATACCGTGAACATCACCGGAACGCCGGTATCCCAGCTTTTTATAAGGTGGCCTTTCCTGTCCAGAAGCCCGATGCGGTAGCTGCAGGACAGCCGAAAATCGTTGCTGTGGATTTTATAGTGATCCTCGTCCCGTATCAATTCACAACAGACAACACCGTATTCAAGCGTCGCAGGATCCCGGCGGACGGCAAGCATATACCGTTCCTCTGCCGTCCCCTCCTCCCGCTGCACGCAGCAATCAAAAAGATGGGTGTTATTTCTTCTGCTGAAGCTGCAGACCTCTTTTGTCGCCGCGCCGCTTTCCGTGTCCGTTACCGTGTAATTGACGGACAAAGTGCTTTTTGTTGCGGAACAGTCCTCCACGGTCACGGTTTACGGGCGTTCCGGCTCCGCCATGGCCGTTTGTCTGTACATTCCTTTTCAAAAGCCGCTCCACCTCCCCGCAAAGCAGCCGTCAAAGCCTTTTGTGCCGATCACCGTTACCGGTATTATGCCGTGCTCGGCTGTACGATGCAGCATTAGTCCTCTGATCTCTCTTCCGGCCGCCGTCCGCAGATCACCCGCCCGTTTTTTGCGCCGGATGCCGTATATTTCCGGCCTGCGGCGCGCACATTGTCAGTAGATCTGCCAAAAAGGAGGGCGTCGTATGCCCAAAAAACAGAAAAAAGCCCGCGGGGGGCTTGTCCTTGCCGGAGGGGCTGCCATACAGCTGCTGGCAGGCATACCGGCGGGCTGGGGCGCGTTCGGGCCAGGTGTGGAGGCGGAATTCGGCTTCTCCTCCGGGCAGACCGTGCTGATCTTCAGCTTTATCATCACCGCTTTCGGCATCGGCTGCGTGGCGGGCGGCGTGCTGCAGGACAAAGCCGGCGCCCGGCTTTGCTGTCTGCTGGGTGCAGCGGGACTTGGCGGCGGGTTCTTTGCCGCCTCGTTTTTCCCGGAGGGCAGACCGCTGTGGTTTTACCTCGGCTTCAGCCTGCCGGTGGGGGCGGGGTGCGCGTTTCTCACCCCCTCCGTCATGAGCTGCGTCCAGAAATGGTATCCGCAAAAAAGAGGCTTTGCCACCGGCGTCATCGGCGGTGCGGCGGGGCTTTCGGGGGCAGTGCTCACCCTTGCCGCGCGCTGGCTGGGCGGTGGCTGGGGCATGCGGGTGTGTTTTCGGGTATTGGGGCTTGTGATGGCCGCCGTATGCACGCTGGGTGCGCTTGCCATGCGGCAGCCGCAGAGCGGTACTGCCACGGACAGGACCGCCCCTGAAAAATCCCCGGCTTTAAAAGCAGCCCCGAAAAACGCCCCTCCGCGGGAGCTTTCGCCCAAGGAGGTGCTGCGCACCCGGGACTACCGCCTGCTGGTGTGCGCCGTGGCAGCAGCTGCGCCCACGGTGCTGCTGTTCAGTCCGGTGATCCTGCCGCTGGCGCAGCAGCGGGGGCTTTCGGAAAACGCAGCGGCGATGATCATCGCCATCGGCAGCCTTGCCAGCGCCGCAGGGCGGCTTTCGATGCCGTGGCTGAGCGACCGCATCGGCCGCCGCCGCGCCGACCTGCTGCTGTTTGCCGCACTGGCGGTATTTTCGGTGCTTTTCGCCTTTGTGCAGAACTGGTGGGTGACGGTGCTGTACGCCTGCCTGACCTTCTGCTATTCCGGTCAGGCGGCGCTGCTGCCCGCCTTTGCCACCGACCGTTTCGGCACGCGGTGGGCAGGGGTCAACTACGGTCTGCTGACGCTTGGCATGAGCGCGGGCAGTCTGGTGTTTCCGCTGCTGGCACGGCTGCTGCAGGGCGAAAGCGCCCCGCACTGGATCGCCGCAGGCGCGGCTGCCGCAGGTTTTATCTGCCTTTGGTTTTACGGAAAAGAGCCCCGTGCCCATTGAACCGCCGGACGGCTGTCACAGCACTGCATCATGCCTGCCGAACCGTCGGAACGGACGGAAAAGCGGCCTTTTCATCACCATCCATCGTTTCAGCCGTGCGTGCCCGCCTCTGCCGCCGTTTCTTCGTTTCAAGCGCTTGCGCCTGCTTCCGCCAGCTTCGTTCCCGGATAGTAGTGCAGCAGGATCTGCGCAAAATCCGCACCGGTATCCGCCATGGCTTTTGCGCCGTACTGGCTCATACCGACGCCGTGCCCGTAGCCCTTTGTGGTCACCGCAAACACGCCGCCGCCCGCCTGCAGCTCCATGCAGGTGCTGCGCAGCCCCAGCGCCGCGCGCAGATCCGCCGCATCCAACCACGCGCCGCCCGCCTGCACCCGGGTCGCATAGCCCTGCGGCGTGATCTCCAGCTCGCCGAACCACTCCCCCGGATCGCCGGAAAGATCCAGCCCCACGAACCGGGTGGAGAGCACGTCGTACATCTGCTGGTAGGTAAAGGTCACCGTCTGCAGCCAGCCCTCCGCCTGTACGTCCTGTGCGGAATCCACACTGACCAGATAGGGTACCGCCTTGCCCCAGACGTCCTCCGCCGCGGCGGTGCTGCCTGCACTTTGGGCGTAGTAGGTGGTGCCGGCAACTGCACCGCCGTACTCCACCAGAACATCAATGACCTGCGCCACCAGCTCTTCCATACGGGCGGTGTTCTGCTGCGCCCATTCGCCCCAAAGCTGACTGCGCACCTCCGGCGTCAGATAGCCCTCCCGCTTTGCGGTGTTCACCTGCAGTACCGCATCCTGCTCCAGGGCAAAGCTGGCGTTCTGCCGGCAGTATTCGTAATAGCTGTGCGTGGCGACGATCTGCGCCTTTATCGCCTCGTCCGGGTAGCTTTGCGGCATTTCAGAAGCCGCCGCACCCAGCAGATACTCCGCAAGCGGCAGCTCCAGCAGAGCCTCCTGTGCCGCATCCCACAGCAGCACGGTCTGTTCCTGCACCGGCTGCACGGGCGCATCCGCCTGCGGCTGCGGGGCTGAGAGCACCTGCGGCGGCTGTGCCGCACCCGCATCCACATAGCCGCTCAGCACTGCTGCACACACCACCGGCAGCCCCACCGTCAGCAGGGCATACGCCGCAAGTACATACAAAAAGCTTTTCCAGCCCGGTCGTTTCATGGCTTATCCTCCGTTTTTTCTTCCGTCCTCTTTTTTAAGGGCCTGCATCTTGCATTGGCCGCCTGTGTCATGGTAAAATAAAACATACCACAGCACAGGTATTGTCCGGTTTTTGAAAAAGTATATGCGCCCGGCTGTTTTTTCAGCACCGCGGCGCCGCGGAAGGATGTGACCCTTTTGACTTTCAGACGTTTACTGGGCGCGCTGAGCACAGTCGCCTGCGTACTGGTGGGCCTGCTGCGCCTGCTGGCGCTGGTCGGCAGCACCGAGGCCTCCACCGGGTTTCTGCTCTCCGGTTCGCTCACATTGCATTATATTCTGCTGGCCGCTCCGCTGGTGCTGGCGCTGGCGGCATCGTTTGCCATCCCCTCCGGCAGCTGCCACACGTTCAGCGGCGGCGCGGGTGTTCCCGCCTTCTGCGGGCTGCTGTTCAGCGGCGTTGTGGGCATCTGCATGTTTGCTTTGCAGCGCGCTGCGCTGACCGAGCTTGCCGCCGCCGTGCTGATGGCGCTGGGCTGCCTGTGGTTTTCGGCACGCATCCTGCGCGGCAGCGACGTTTCGCCCGTGTGCGGCGTGCTTGGCACGCTGGGCTGGCTGCTGGTGTGCGTCATGCTGTTCAGCGGAAAAACCGCCAGCCTGTACCACATCACCAACGTCATTGAGCTGCTCGGCAGCGCGGTGATCCTGCTGTTTCTGTGCGGGCTGCTGCGTGCCGCGTATTCGGAAGACCTGCCCGGCATCAGCCGCATGGTATTCTTCCGCGGCATGGCGGCATTCTATACGGGTTTCTGCCTGCTTATGCCGCAGGAGCTCTGGCTGTGGAGTCAGGGCCAGCCGGCACAGTTTCTGCAGGGCAAAAGCATTGCCGCCGCGCTGCTGGGCGTCTGCGGTCTGATCAGTGCGCTGCGCTGCATGTGCACCGCCGGCACCGAAGCCGTACAGACCGATCCTGACGCCGACGCCGCCTTTGAACGCGCCGGCCGCATGCTGGATGAGGACGGCGCCGTTTATGCCATGGGCGAGGACGCCCGCACCGCCCCGCAGCCGCAGCGCTGGAGCTCCGCCGCCTCGGCCCTTTACGGCGGCACTGTGCCGACAGCGGAAAAGGCTTCCTCCCAACCTTCCCCCACCACCATCAATGAGGCCGTAAAAGCCCCCGCCGCTGAGGAGAAAAAAGCCCCCGCCGCACCGAAGGCCGAAACGTCCCCGGCAGTAGAGACCGACAGTGCTTTCACCTCTGACGAAAAAGCTCCCGCATCTGATGAAGAAACGGAAACCGCCCCCGCAGAGGCCCCGGCCGCCGCTTTGAACGCGGCTTCCGCCGCCGGTGCCATTGCACCGCAGCCTGCCGCAGAAAACACCGCTGCCGGTGACGAGCTGTTTGCCGGCCTCCGCACCGCAGCGCCCGTCAGCACCATGGACCGGCTGGATCTTCTGCTGGAAACCATCAGCTCCTCCCCGCGCAACGACTCCATCGATGCGCTGCTGAAGGATCTGGATCTGGATCCGGATCAGCTCACCGCCGCCAAAGAACTGCAGAAAGCCGCCGAGACCGACGGTGAAAAATGGGTGTTCCGGCGGGATTAAGTCCAGCAGGGGCCGCAAAACGATTTGCAGCTGCGTCCGCGCAGCAGAAACGACAATGCCCCGCCCCCGGCGGCGAACGCTCCGGCGATACGCGGGAAAATACAGCAAAAAAAGGGACTTCCGCTTCGACAAAAGCGAAAGTTCCTTTTATTTTTCCATCATCCGCACTGCGGTGATATTTTCGTCGCCGGGAGCGCCGTTCTTTTACACCCAGACGCGCGCGCCCAGCGGGCAGAAATGCAGGTACACACAGGAGAAACGGTCCAGCAGATAATCCGCCAGTTCCGCCCGCACCACGGGCTGACCGTCCTGTGCCAGCGGCAGCGTGAAGGAAAGCTGCGTACCGCTGCCGAATTCGCTTTCCAGCGCGCACTCGCCGCCCATGGCGCGCAGCCCCTGCTGCACCAGATACAGCCCCAGCCCGCTGCCGGGCAGTTCGTCGGTGTCGCAATATGGGTCGCAGCTGTAATACACGTCAAACACATGGGGCGCCGTCTGCGGCTGGATGCCCTTGCCGCCATCCGTCACATGCACCACTGCGCGGTTTGCCAACCGCTGCAGCCGCACCTCCACCCGACGCTGTTCATCGCCGTACAAAACGGCGTTGTTGACGACGTGGCAGACGATCTGTTCCAGCAGGCCGCGGTCCGCCCGCACATACACCGGCTGCTGCAGACCCGCAAAGGTGATCTGTGCGTCGGGCAGTGCCGTATCGATGGCCTGACACAGCTTGGCCAGGATATCGTCCAGTTCCACCGTCTGCAGCTCCAGCGCATCTCCGGAGGCCAGCCGGGCGCACCAGTGCTGATCATACACATCGCGCAAAGCACGGTACCCCTGCCGGATGGCGTATTCCAGCGTTTTTATGCCCTGTGTATCGTCCATAAAATGCATCAGGGTGGGCAGCGTCATCAGCATACCGTTCAGCGAGGAGGCCGTTTTTTCCAGCATGCGGCGGTAGCCGTCCGGCCGGGAGGCCAGCGGCTGCACCACTGCGGCATACCCCTCTGCCAGCGGAAGAATGCTGAGGGTATACACCATGTCCGGCATGTGGTTCCACGGCATCTGCACCGGCTGGCCGCAGCGCAGCGCGGCAAGGTCGGTGTCGGTCAGCTGCGCACGCAGCATGGCGGGCGTATGGGGCAGCCGCCGCGCGGCGGCATTGGCCTGCACAATATTCAGCTCGTCATCCAGCAGAAAGCAGGGATACCCTGCCTGCGCAAAACCAAAATCTTTCTCCGTACCGGCCACCCCCTTTCTCTGCCTACATTATATTCCTCCCGTCCGACAAAAGCAAACATTTGTTGAAAAAATCCGACTTTTTCCAAAGTTTTTGCGATCCCGGAGGCTCCGGAAACGGAAATACAGGCAAAATTCACAAAACCTGAACGAAAAACGGCACGAAAATTCCTGTTAAATCTTTGGCAAACCTCTTGTAGTTTGTGCGGAAATAGAGTAAAATAATGCTGTGCGAGACCATACTAATAATTAACAGGAGGTAACTTCCAATGTCCGTTAAAGTTGCTATCAATGGTTTCGGCCGCATCGGCCGCCTGGCTTTCCGCCAGATGTTCGGCGCTGACGGCTACGAGATCGTCGCCATCAATGACCTGACCAGCCCCTCTATGCTGGCCCACCTGCTGAAGTACGACACCGCTCAGGGTCGTTACGACGGCCACACTGTTGTTGCCGGTGAGGATTCCATCACCGTCGACGGCAAGACCATCAAGATCTACGCCGAGAAGAACGCTGCTGATCTGCCTTGGGGCGAGATCGGTGTTGACGTTGTTCTGGAGTGCACCGGCTTCTACTGCTCCAAGGACAAGAGCCAGGCTCATATCGACGCCGGCGCCAAGAAGGTCGTCATCTCTGCCCCCGCCGGCAAGGATCTGAAGACCATCGTCTACAGCGTTAACGAGAACACCCTGACCGCTGAGGACACCATCATCTCCGCTGCTTCCTGCACCACCAACTGCCCG
>CAZYRD010000047.1:0-14715 GCA_964649475.1 uncultured Faecalibacterium sp. | reverse complement strand
TGTCGCGGAAGCTGCCGGGGTGATACCCGCAGCGAATACAGAACACCGTGTCCTCCGGGCTGCGGCGCTTGCATACCGGGCAGCGCCAGCTGTTGTCCTCTTCCAGAGGCTCGTCGTCCAGCAGCAGCTCCTCCCGCTTTTTCAGTTCCTCGGCCTGCATTTCGGCCCATTCCTCATCGGTGATGATGTGATCTTCCTCTTCGCGGAACAGATCCTTCAGACCCTGCCAGAAGCTTTTCTTTGCCATAACGCTCTTTCCTTTTTCTCAGATAACAAACTGTCGCATATAGCGGGCGCTCAGCTCCAGAGAGGCCAGCACACGCTCGCTGCTGCCCTCAAAGGCGCGGTCCTCCACCTCGATGCAGGTGGGGCCGTCGTAACCGATATCCGTCAGCGCGCTGACGTAGCGGCCCCAGTCCACATCACCCAGACCGGGCAGCTTGGGGCTCATGTAGTCCAGCGGGTAGGCCATGGTGCCCACCTCACGCAGGCGGTCGGGATAGATCTTGATGTCCTTGTAGTGGACGTGGAAGACCTTGTCCTTGAACTCGTACAGCGGGGCGATGTAGTCCATCATCTGCCAGACAAAGTGACTGGGGTCGTAGTTGATGCCCAGATTGTCGCTGTTCAGGATGGCGAAAATCTTGCGCCACAGCGCGGGGGTGGTGAACAGGTTCTGGCCGCCGGGCCACTGGTCCGGGCCAAACAGCATGGGGCAGTTTTCAATGGCGATGCGCACGCCCAGCTGCTCTGCCCACGCGATGATGGGCGGCCACACCTCTTTGACGATCTCCAGATTCTCTTCCACGTTCCTGGTCTGATCGCGGCCGATGAAGGTAGTGACCATGTTGACGCCCAGCTTGGCGGAGGCGGCGATGACGTTCATCAGATGGGAGACGGCGGCGGCGCGCTTTTCCGGATCGCCGTCCATGGTGTTGGGATAAAACGCCAGCGAGGAGATGGCAACGCCGCGGGCGGCGCAGTATTCCAGCACGTACTGGGAGTAATCATCGTCCTCCAGCACCTTTTCCACGTCGATGTGGCTGACACCGGCGTAGCGGCGCTCCGCCTTGCCCTGCGGCCAGCAGGCGACCTCAACGCACTCAAAGCCCTTTTCGGCGGCAGTGTCGATCATTTCCTCAAAGCTCCAGCCATCCAGAATGGCGCTGACAAAACCCAGTTTCATGGCAATTCTCCTTTATCCCTTTCTTTTGCAGCCGCACGGCCGCGGCTTCTCTGCTACTTATCATTATACCCGTCCCTGCGGATTCGTCAAGCACAAAGCGGATATTTTGTCGGCAGACCGCCTTACAGCGCAAGCGGTTTGCCGTCCAGCACGGCAGAGACCAGTTTTTCGCCGGTGTACACCAGTTTCAGAGAGAAAAACGGACGCTCCTGTTCCAGCAGGCGCAGAAACACACGGTCGCCCTCCCACGCAGGCAGAGCGGCCCTCTTTTCCAGCGGCACCCAGCGCAGCTCGCCCTCGGCGCAGTCGCGCAGCTCGCCGGTAAACGCATGCCCGGTAAACAGGTGCATGTACTCGGTGGGCCACACGTCCGAAACAAACGTCACCAGCCCGCGGTAGCGGTACGCTGTCAGGGTAAGGCCGGTCTCCTCGCGCACCTCGCGCACAAGGCAGTCCTCCGGGCTTTCGCCCTCCTCGCACTTGCCGCCGACGCCGATCCACTTGCCGGCGTTTTCGTCATTCTGCTTTTTGGTGCGGTGCAGCAGCAGGCACTGACCGTCCTTTTCGATATAGCAAAGCGTCGTGTTTTTCATACTCAGGCCAGAAATTCCTTTTCGGCCAGCTTGGCCACAAAGCGCTGCACGCTTTCGCGGGCGGTTTTTTCGTCCACGTCGTACTCGGCCAGCAGCGCCGCCACCAGAGCGTCCTCCGTGGCGCCGGTCTCCAGACGCTCCCACAGAAAACGGCCGGTGCCGTTCAGGGTGATCATCACGTTCAGATCCATTTCGTCGCCGGTGGGCAGCACCACCGTCTGGCCCGCGACCTCGCGCAGGACAAAGCCTTCTTTCAGTTTCAGCATTGGTTATGCCTCCTCAAATTTTTTTCCGGACATGGCCTCGTAGGAGACGACGGCCGCTTCCGGTTCCATATTGCACTGCAGCCGCCAGATGGGCACCTGTGTAATAAGTTTGTCCAGCAGCTCCAGCAATTTTACGCGGTATTCCATGGCTTTTGGCCGGTTGGACTGCCGCAGAATGGCAAGGATGGCGTCCTTGCCGCCGAACGGCTCGATGGAATTGGTATCGGCACGTTCCAGTGCCGCGATGCCGGCCACCGGCACGCGGGTGTTGACGCTGATGTCGTGCTTGCCGCTCCACGGCGTACCGAAAGCGTACCACACGCCGTCGATGAGGCGCAGGGCGGGCTTGTCATCGTTGAGGATGAACGCCCGGTCGCCGAACATGTTCAGCCACAGCGTTGTGTGGGTGGATTTGCCCGTGCCGGGATTGGCCGTGAACAAATACGCCCTGCCGTCCACCACGACCGCCGAGGAATGCAGCTGAAACCCGTCGAAGTTGAGGAGTTCGCGGTAAAAGCTACTGCCTGTACCCATGTATTCGGCGGTATTGTCATCCATATTCGGAAATCTGTTTTTCCACGCAGACGCCTGGGATGCAATGACGATATCCGCTTTTTCTTTTTCTGTTGTAAGATAGGGGTTGGCCTGTTCTTCCGTCCTGCCAAAAGTATCCATTTCGATGATAAGACCGGCGATATTATAATATTGTCTCATTTAACAATCTCACTTGAATTGCAATTGTAAACCTTCGCATTGAGTTAAGGAAAAATACCCCGGCAGCAAGCTGCCGGGGTATTTTTCCTTAATAAATGGGATCTTCCTGGCTAGTCTCGTTTCCTTCCATAATTGCTTCCGAACACATTTCAATGATTTCGATTTCCGGATCAATAAATTGTTTCATTTATTTCAACCTCCTTAATTACCAAAGTATTCTTTTGCACATTGGCCGTAAACTGTCAGACGTTGCATGAGGTCGCCCAAATAATTGCCCTTATCCCACATATTCTGCGCATATGTCTCCACGCTATATACAAATACCGGGCTATAATACTCCTTACCGTCTGTGGTTTTGACATAACCACAGAAATAAACGCCTTCACCCAAATCTTTCGCAGCCGTTCCACGCTCCGAATAGAACACATAGGCATTTTTTCCGTTTTTATCCGGATCCTGGAACTCAATGTTAATCTTTTGATTTTCAATGAACTTGAGTGTATCACATTCTTGATACTGCGCAGACGTCCAATAGTACAAATATTTTTCAGATACTTTTTCAGTAATGCCATCTGCGATCTTAAACAAAACCTTTATGTTTGTGGAGCCATCCAACTGCAAAACCACACTTATCGACTCAAACACATCTCTGTTTTCAACAATTCCCTGTGTTTTTTCTGCACTCGGTTTCGTTGTTGTATCCAGGTATCCGTATGCACTCTGCATCCGGGTTTCCATTGCTTGATCTTTTTCCGAAAGCTGAGCATTTACCAGATTCTCGGTTTTATAATCGAAATACAACTGTGCGCACGCACCGTAGTTCAACAACGCCTTACAGGTTTCACCAACTCTGGCATCATTTTGCAAATTATACGCATACCTACTCACACTGTACTCGAAAAGCTTACCATACGCATATTGTCCATTCGGCAACTTTACAAACAAGCGAAGAGTCATGACATCACCGTACTCTTTCGCCGGGATACCCAACGTATATGCACTGTAAACTCCGCTCGACTTCAGATTTGTTCCAACAGTATAGTAGCTGCTTCCCTCTGCACCAATATAGGCCTTATCTGGATCTACATCAGTCTTACTTGTATCCAACCACACGAGCAAGCCCATATCCGCCAAATAATCAATTCCGTCATCCAAATACTCTTTGTCAATCTTGGAATCAATTATGACACGAATCCTGCTCTCCAAGTCAAGACGAGCGCTTACCGAGGCGAACGGATCGAAAGTAGCAACCTTCGGCAGCACTTTCAGCTCAGCGTTTACGCAGTTGTCTTCGGTGAGGTTCAGATCATCTGCGCCAGAACCACGGTAGGGAATGATCGTGTAGGTGCCTTCCTTGGCAAGTGCATCCGTCAGGGTTTCAACGTCAGTATCGCCAAGCTTGATGATGTAAGGCTGAGCCGCAAGAACACCGGGCGCATACAGGGATACATTCTCGTTATCCTTGCCATACACACGGACATTGACCGTAACCTGATCAGCATCGGTTCCAACAATCACTTCGCTCGGAGATACAGTCGCCTTAATGACAACGTCCTCCACCGCGACCACTGTCAAAGTTACCGTGCTGGGTACTACATTATACAGACCCGTAGAATCATCCACCGGGACCGGTGTAATGGTATACGTACCCGCCTCTTTAACCGCATCCACCAGATCATACGATTTACCATTCGCATTGACGATCGTATAACGATCGGTGATCCAGTTGGAAGCCGTACCGGCTTCCGCTCCGGTAACCTCTGTTCTCAGCTTCAGATCCTCTGCACTGACGCCAGCAATTACATTGTAGTAACTCAGCTTCGGATTAAGACGGATGGTGCGCTGCACAACATTCAGGGTCGCAGTTTTATACTTGATACCCATGGGGTTATCCGGAGTAACGGTGTACTCACCGATCCGCTTCAGTGCATCCGCCAGGCTAAATACTTCCGTGCTGCCGTTGATCTCGTCAGTGATCGTATAACCGTCTTCGGTAGCGTAATCGGGAGCAAAATAATCACTGCCGGTTTTGTCCTCAACCGTGACGTAAACTCTTGCGCTGACCGCGTTGACCGGATACTGGCTTTCGCCAACATGTGCAACGACATACAGCTCTTCCGGAGCCGTTACAATCATGATCAAGCCGCTGTTCTGTTTGATATTATAGTTATCATTTTCGACATAAGCAGGATTGATCGTATACGTACCAGGCACCTGTGCAGCCGCAGCAATACTGCTGTACGGAGTGCCGTCTGCATCAATGATACTGTAGACAGCTTCGCCGGCAGCGGGTCTCAGTTCCGGAATATCGGCGCCGGTCTTACTGTTCGCTTTGATGTTTACATCGACACCGAGATACTGACTGTTGACACCCTGAACAACCTTACCATCAGCTGCTCGGACACCATCGTTTCTCCAGACCATCCAAATGTAAGCATCTACCTTATTGATTTTGATGACAGCAGACTCGCCCCATTCGATAGCGTCGTATTCACCGGTGATATTGTCATTCCGAATCAACTTGACCGTATAGGTGCCGACCTTTTTCAGTGCTTCGGTCAGAGCAGCCTTACCGTAAAGTTCAGAACCATTCTCATCCGTGATGGTCCGGCCGTATTCATCAACAAGCGTAAAGAAGTTATTTCCAATGATGGAAGAGAACTTTGTGTCGTCGATGGAACCGGAGATCACATTGCCGGTACTGTCCTTACAGGAGACCTGCAGCTCTTCCCACAGCTGATCCACCGTCATGGAGCCATAGTTAAATTCCTTGGTGGAGGTGTAAACCGTTTCGCCGCTTGCATTGGTCTGTGCAAACTGCGAAGAAAGGTTTGCCGTATTGGAAACGACCAGCGTCGTGGTATTGAGAACCTCGAAATCGTACGCATCGGTTCCGGCAACACCACCCAGATCCGGATACACATTGTATGTACCGACCTTTGCCAAGGCCTGCTCCAAAGTATAGATTGTAGTGCCTCTGGAGAGTTTATGGCCCTTGACATACGCCTCGTAGTCTGTCTTGCCATCACCGCCGGTGATCGCCGTTGCAAGCTCCACTGCTGCAGCATCGGTACCAACCGTGACCTTCAAGGTATCGCTGTTGTTGACCAGCGCACGGAAAGTGACTTTTTCCTTGACTACCTTAAGCGTAGCAGATTTGATCTGAATATGCTCTACACAGGGATCCTCAGGATCCACATCCGAGTCAAACTGCGGGATAATTTCGTAGGTGCCGGCAGTGTTCAAGGCCTCTTCAAGCGAAACCTCACCGTTAGCCCCTTTCACCGTGTATTTCTGTTCACCGATATAATCTTTCGCATCGTCGCGATTTGCGGAAATAGTCACAGTAGCACTTCCACCAACGGTGACCTGTGCGGGTGTTACGGTTGCAGTGATGGCTACATCAACAACGTTCAGAACCGCGGCAACCGGATCTTCAACTTCGTACTTGTTCGCATCTGCATCTACCACATACGGTTTAATGAGATACGTACCGGCAGTGCTCAAAGCTGTTGCCAAATCATCAACAGTTTCTTCAGCCGCGCCTTCAGCCGCTCTCTTAATAATGGTATAACCGACTGTTATACCGTTGACCGGCTGATTGTTGCTGTCATACGCACCATAGGTCAGGCCAATCTGTTCAGCCGTGGTCTTGGTACCAACGGTCACTGTAATCGTACTGGGCAGAGCCTTGGGGGTGATATTGATCTTGCTGACAGTCAGCTTGCCGTTTTGGCTCACATTCACATAGGCCGGGTCAGCCTTTGCGTAGTTCGGTTCAGTCTCTGTATCGCTAAAGTTAAAGAGCGGCACGAGAGTATAGGTATCGGCCTTTGTAAGTGCCTCAGCAATGCCGTCGGAGACGGTCTCGCCAGCGCTGTTGGTAACAATGTAACCGCCCGCCGTGATACCCGCCACATTCGCGGATTTAATGGTGATCGTCACACCGCTGTCGCCGACCTTGGCGGAGGCAGGCATCACCTGAACGTCGATCTTCTCGACAGTCAGGGTCACAGGTTCTGCTGCCGTCACCTGATACTTGGAATCGATGACCTCGTATTTATGCTCGATGGTATACGTACCAACCGTCTGCAGAGCATCTGCGATATCAATGTTCGTCTCACCGGTTTCATCGTTGGTAATGACATACCAGCACTTCACGCCATCGGCGGGCACATCCATACCGGTCGCGGTTTTGATGGACGGAGTGACCGTGACTTTGGAGGAAGTGTTCAGCGGCGCGTAGTTTACCGGAACGGTAGTTTCGCTTACATCAAGCTTGGCGGTGACGTGCTCGATATACTGCTCAACGATCAGCGTGTTGGTGGTCAGCAGAATGCGGCCATCAGCGATTGCTTCCTCAAGTTTTCCAGCGTCCTTGAAGTTGGGAGCGACGGTATAAGTATCGGCCTTCTTCAGGGCATCCGCCTGATTGGTATAGGTCTTTGCGAAGTCATCGCTGCCCGTATAAGTAAAGCCATCAACTTTATTCTCCGAAATATCCCCCACATTCGAGCTGATATAGAACTTGATCTGGGCGCCGTTGACCTCGGTTACCGCATTTACGTCACACTTAACTTCGATCTCAACAGGCTTGACAGTCAGCGTGGCGTTTTCGGTATCGCCAACTTCATAGTAGCCCTCGGTGGGGATCACAGGTTCGATGGTGTACTCGCCCAGTGCTGCCAGCGCGGTAGCCAACTGCTCAGCCGAAGTCGCACCTGCTACAATCTCGTCTCCGTTCTTGATGATGTAATCCTCAAAGATCAGGTCGGAGAGTACCGTATCGCCATCCATTGCAACGATGCTGATCACGGTATCGGAGCTCTCATTGATGCTGCCGTCAACAACAATGGCCTCGTCTGCGGGGTCACCGTTAACCTTAGCCACCAGCTTGATCTGCTGCTTTACAGTCAGAGTCGCAGTTTTGACAATACCCGGCTTGTAAGCAACACCGTAGTCGCATTCCGGGGTGATGGTGTAGGTACCGATCTGCTTCATGGCGGCGGCGATGGAATCCCACCTATTACCGTCTTTATCTTCGATGACGTATCTGAGGTTCAGAGTTTCGTCCTCGACCTTACCATCAGCATCCTCGGCAACAACAGAAACTTCAACCTCGACACCGCTGCCAATAACATAGGTGTCGTTGCTCAGCGTTGCTGTCAGATTAAGAGCGGCCTGATCCTCGACCTCCAGCGTCGCGTACTTGATCTCGACTTCGGTGTAGCCGTCGTCGGTGCCGTTGTACGTATAGACAGCGCCGGTGGCATCGGCGGGCTCTTCCTCGACAACAGTGCCGTCGCTGGTGGTATAGCCGACAAGCGTGTAATCACTGTTGTTCAGCTCTGCCTTGATGGTATAAGTGCCCTTTTTCTGCACGGCATCGGCAAGTTCGATTACAGTATCGCCCTTATAGAGGCTGACCTCAACACCCAGATGCTCGCCGTCGCCAAACAGAGTGGACTCGTCGTCCATGGTGTAGGCGAGTTTCGTCAACTCCTCGCCGACAAAAATCTCATAGCTTTCCAGCACGACGTCGGCATAGATGTCGAAGTCCAGAGCGGTGAGGATCTGGTCGGCAATATAGGCATGGCCGTCCACGCTGGGATGCAGGGCATCGCCCAGACTGCTGCCGTCGTTTGCCTTCAGCAGATAGTCGGGAACCTTGATGGTGACAGGCTCGCCCTTAATGTTGATGGTCTTCCAGTCTCTCAGGACCGAAAGATCCTTGCTGGCGCCGTATTCACCGGTGATGTTCAGCTCGGCGTCGTTGAGCGCCACCGTCACGATGCGGCTGCCTTCGTCAGCGGCATTGGAGGCGCCGACGTAGTTGGTCAGATGACGGTTTGTCTGGTTGAGGATGTAGTCAAACGCCTCGCCGATGGGGATATTGCGGTCGGGCAGAGTGGTCTCTGCGACTGCACCAGCCTTGACATCATAATAAGGAACCGTCTTACCCGTGTTGACATAGGTGCCGACCAGCGGGTTGTAGAAGCCGGGCAACACGATAACAGCGTTGGGGTTCTGCGCAGCGATATCCTCGACCGCGTTGTCCAGATTGACAATGTAGCCCACAATGCCGTACAGCAGCGATTCGACCGCAGTGGAAACGGTTTCCAGAGTGCGCTCGGCACGCTCGTAAGCACTGAGGTCCTCCAGGCAGGGCTGGCGGCTTTCGAGGCTGTCCACGACGCGCAGCACGATGCCCATGGCGATGTCTTTGCCCTTGTTGATCAGTGCATAGCGGTCATCGCCGATGTAGCGGCCCCAATCCATTTCGTGAGTTTCCTCACCGTTGAAGGCCAGCATGGTCTGGGTGACGGGATAGGTGATCAGGTTGTTGATGCCGACATTGACGGTGATCAGATCCACGCCGTCGCCGCTCTGAGCGGAATAGGCGGCGTTGTCGTCCGCAATGGCGCTGCCGTAACGGGCGGTGGTGTAGGCGTCACCCTTGTAAGTGCCGTCCACCTGAGCCCACAGATCCTCGGCGCGCAGGCCGTCGACGGTGTAGTCACCAACAACATCGCCGGCTTTTTCCTCATCGTTTGCATCGGTTTTGTCATTTTCATCCATGGCAAGAACACCGGCCAGCACGTTGGGGTAGGCCAGAGTGCTGTCTGCCAGAGCAGAACCGGAGGTGACGTTGTCGCCAAAGACAAGGTAGGTGTCGGGGTTGACCAGCGTTCCATCCTGACCGCTGGCGGTGATGGGCAGCTTGAGGAATTCCTTGGCTGCATGGTACAGGTCGATGGTTTTGTCAACGACACGGTTGGCAAGACCGCCGACCGTACTGTTGACATCCTCGCCGGTGTCCATCGCCTTCTTGATCTGTTCGGCGATGGTCTTGTGACCGTTGGCACTGGGCAGAATAAGCACAGCGTCGGCCAGGATGTAGCGCAGGGCCAGATAAGCAACGGTCTTGACGTCCTTGACGCTTTCGTCGCCGCGCACCAGAGCCTTGGCGATCCCGGTCACGGTGGTCTCGATCTGTTCCTCGCTGTAATCGGGGTTCAGAACAGGCTGGTTGTTCTCATCAATGTCGATGATACGGCCGGCAACAGTAATCAGGTCGTTCAGATGGATGGTGTCCACCTCGGCGATCTGGCACATGACCTCGTAGGCCTTGTCGAAATAGCCATTGAAAGCGTCGACGGCACCCAGCGCATTGTCGATGTCATCTTTATAGTCCTTGTATGCCTCAACGATGCTGTTGACCGCCTGACCGCGGATCTGAATATAGGCGTTGGCATACTGCTGGGCAGCAGAGCTGGCGCCTTTGTAGTTATCCGCATAAGCCTTCAGAATGGAATCCGTGGCAGACTCTCTCAGTGAAACAAAATTACTAAACGCTTTAGTAGCAGCATCCACTTTACCTCTGTATGTGGTGAAAGCTTCTTCGGCAGCAACACTGGCGGTATATCCGTTCCAGAACTTGTCGCAAAGTTCTTCTACAACCTTCTGCCAAGCAGAAACGCTCTGCAGAGTAGGATCGCTGTTATACTTTGTGTTTACCCAATCAGTGATAACAGCCTTCTGTGCACCTTCCCCGTTTGCCTTTTCGGCATCCGCTGCTGCAAACAATGCCAACACATCGGAACTCTGCGGCGCCTCTGCGCCCAGAATTCCACATTCCGCCGCAATACCTTGGCAGACTTCTCCACGAACAATAGCCTGCGCCTCTTCATCTTTGTCAGCCTCTTCAATCGCAGTGACAAAGGCATCATAATCGTTTGTACCGGTAGTAGTCTGGTAGCTGGGCAGGGTCAACAGATCTTTGCCGTTCTTAACAAGCTTGCCCTTGATCGCATCGACCATATAGTCGTGGAACAAATCTTCCAGCAGCAGTTCTTTTGCTTTCGCTTCCCGCTCACTTTCGGTTTCTTCGCCCAGCTTACCCAGAAGAACTTTGGCCTGTTCCTCGGTATAGGTAAGGCCGGCATCTTTGATTTTGGCAACAAGCTCTCTGGCAGCCAGACCGTTCAGCCAGTCGCTGATAACGGCACGCTGGTCGGCCTCACTTTGGATGGAAGGAGCATCCAGAGCCTCCAGCAGATTTTCAATATCCTGCGTGGTCGCATAGTCTTTCAGATCACTGTCGGCAATTTCTGCCGCAACTGCTTCTGCGGCCAGTCGACGCATTTCGGAAAGGTCACCCTCGCCAATGGTCTCCAAGGTGGCCAGTGCATCCACTGCCTTGTCCTTGCTGTCAATGTACTCGCCGACAAAAGTTTTGCCAACCATGGACTCTGCGATCAGATCCTGCACAAAGGCCGTAGCAGCTTCCGTATACTCTTCGTCGGTATCGGCCGCTTCCAGAGCATCCATCAGATTGCCGATCTTCTCGGCATTGATCACCAGCGAAAATTTTTCTGTCGTATCGCCAACAGCTGTTTCCTTTACAATGACGATCTTCTGAACGATTTCGGCATTGTCCTTCGTAATCGCAGCCGGATCCAACGCCTTACCATTGGCATCGTAAGGAACTACCGTACCCAGCTCATCGCTTTTGGCAGCCAGTTCCAGATAGAACTTGCCGACCGCTTTTTCGGCCACTTCTTCAAAAATCAGACTTTTCAGATACGCTTCGCGCTCATCGGTATCTTTCATACCGATCGCCGTTTCCAGCACCTCGAGGATCTCATCTTCCGTATAGTTCAGACCATAGTCGCCCAGCATATCCATCAGCTCCTCGACAGCGGCGGTCACGCCGATGCCGTCCATGGAAAACAGCTGATCCCAAAATTCGTAGGAAATACGGGCCTTATAATTGGGGGTGCCGTCCTCATTGACGATGGAGGTATCGCCCATCTGGTCGATCAGCAGCTCGGGGTCGCCGGGATGCACATAAGTATACTCATACGCACGGGGAGCCAGAACCTGCGTATAGGCGTTGGCGATCTCGATCAGGCCGCCAAAAACAGCGCCCAGATCAAACGCCTGGTCGTACACCTCGAGATCGGAGTTGACCATCGGGAACGAATCGTAGGTCGTGCCGTTGATGCTGACGGACAGCCTCTCATCGTTGACCGGGTTGTAAATGCCCACAACGTACAGGTTGACGTCCGGGTTGAGGGTCAGGATCTCGTTTGCCACGGCGTTGAAGCTCTTGACGTAGCTCAGGATGGTATACGTTGCGGCTTCGGTAACAAAATCGATCAGCTCGACAGCCTTATCCATATCATCGCCGGCCGCCAGCAGCAGACGGTCCTTCACTGCAAGGCGCACGGACTCCAACGTGTCTTCGATCTTGATCTCGTTGTCGGTATTGACGAATTCATCAAAGTTGAACTCGTATTTGACGGCATCGGTCTTGCCCAGATAGCCGCCGTTCTCCAGCCAGTAGACCATCTGCTCCACAATATAGCTGGAGAAGTTGTTGACGCCCACATGCAGAACGACATTTTCCGCAGCGGCAACGTCGTTGATGACCGTCTTGTTCTTACGCATGGTCTGGAAAACGGTAGGAACATCGGTTCCTTCCGCCATGAAGCGCTTGGTATACCCATCGCCCTCATAGTCCAGATCCAGCAGATAGCGGACCTCTTCCACACGCCAGAGATTTTCCGCGTACAGACGGTAATCAGCAGTTTCCATCAGCTCTGCGAGCTGCGCCGCAAAGCTCTCCTTTTCCTTGTTTTCCAGGCCTACGCCGTTGGCAACGCCGTCGCCCAACACCACCAGCGGTATACTGCCTGTCGTCTGCGTCGTCGTTCCGGCGAAACCGGGCACATACATTCCCAGCACCATGGCAAACACCAACAGCAGGGAAACGCCCTTTTTCAGCCACATTCCATTCTTCACAGCTCTCATTCCTCCTGAAATAACATCGCCACCCTTAAAAAAGGGTAGAACTAACCTATTGTTCTATTTTACCCCCGACAGCTCCGAAAGTCAACCGAAGCGTCGGTTTTTACCTTAGAAAAAAGTCAAAACTATTCACCGTTTTTTATACAAATGCACCAGCCGCACGCAAAAAACAGTATAAACTGTCCTCAAAAACGGATGAGATCACTTTTTCTGCTGCCAGGCCAGCTGCTGCGCACGCAGCTTCCGCTTGTTCCACGCAGTCATCACGATGCCGATGATCAGCGCCGAGCCCAGCATGATGCCGATGACGATAATTCCCAGCGTCGTTGCGCTGATGCCCAGCTTGTTGACGCGGCCGGTCAGCACGTACTGGTTGCCGTAGGCGTCGGTGAGGGTGGCGCCGTAGGTGATATCGTACTGCGGGGCCAGCTTCTGCGGGACAGTGACCTCCTGCGGGTCGATCTCCGGCACGTCCAGCGCCAGAATGTAGTCGCCCGCGTCGGTACCGGCAAGGCTGAACGCCGCCTTGCCGTCGTCGTCCACCACAACGCTGGCAAGCTTTTGCAAACCGCCCAGGCCGACCTTGTACAGCGTGGCGGTGCGCCGCGCGGTGTCGCTGCCCAGCGGGAACAGAATGGTGGAGTTGAACGTGGTTTTGCCGAGGGTGACGTTATAGCTTTCGGCACCGCCGAGGGTCTTGTCGTGCCTGCCGGACGTGTTGGGCGTGATGCTGACGGACAGGTCCTGCCCGCCGGCGAGGGTGTCGGCGGTCTGGTCGCCCATGACCACCTGCCAGTCCACGTTCTGGTCGGTGTGGATGTTGACGGTGACGTCACGGTCGGCAAGGCTGCCGAAAGCGCCTTCCGGCATGACGGCGTCGCCCTGCAGCTGCACGTCCACGGTGGGCTGCTTGCCCTGATTGATGGCGTCGTTGACGCCCTGCGTGACGTCGGCCCAGCCGGAGGGGTCGGTGACGGTGGCACCGACGTGGGTGCCGCTGCCGTCACCCTGTGTAAGGTCGTTGACGCCGACCTGCGTGGAGGTTGTTGTAACAACCGACGCCCCTTCGGACTGTGTATAGACAACGTCTTTGTGTATAACTTCACCCTGTGAAGTAAGCACCGGCTGCGAAAGCTGTGCTGCTATCTCCTGTTTCACCTCGTCCGAGCCGCCGTAATCTACATAGTACAACTGCGGGCACTGGGCAAGGGCGTCGTTTTCCACCTCGGCCACCGTATCGGGCAGAGTAAGCTCTTTCAGTGCGTCGCAGCCGTAAAAAGTCCAGTACGGCAGCACGGTAAGAGGTGCTTCGATGCGGACGGACACCAGACTGTCGCAGTAGGCAAACACGCTGCCGCCCATGCTTTGCACCCCGGCAGGGATAACGATACCGCCGAGACTTTTGCAGCGGTAGAAAGCCATTTCACCAATGGAGGTAAGGGTTTGCGGCAGTACGATGCCGGAAAGGCTGAGGCAGTCGTAAAAGGCGCCCCAGCCGATGGTTTGCACCGCGGGCAGAGAAATTTGCGCAAGCGAAATGCAGCCGGCAAAGGCGAGGTCGCCCACCGAAATGACGGAGGCCGGCAGCACCGCCACGGTGAGGGCGGTACAGTGGTACAGGGCCATGCTGCCCACATGGGTGACGCCGTCCGCCACCACCACGCGCTGGATGGAGTCCATATACGGCTGCCACGGGGCGGGGGTGAACTCGGTATAATCCTGCATGGGGCCGGTACCGGCAACGGTGAGGGTACCGTTAGCCAGCGACCAGGTCAAACCCTCACCGCAGGTGCCGGAAGCTTCGGCGGCGAGGGCGGCAGGCCCGCCCGCACCGGAAAAGCCCACGCACACAAGCACCGCCAGCAACGCGCAGAGAAATTTATGGAATTTGTGCTTCATAGGCGAGGTCCTTTCGTTGATGGGGGGTGCCCTCCCCAAGCGGGGAGGGCGAATTAGTCGACATTTTAGTACGGGTTGTTGATGGTAATGGTGGGTACAGTAAAGCTGTACTTGACGCCGTCATAGGTGAATACGAGCGTGCTTGCCGTTACGATTCCGGCCGGCACCTTACTGTCATCGTCATTACCATTGTCAGTGAATGTACCGATATACATCGTCTTGGCGACATCGGAAGTCCAAGTAT
>CAZYRD010000046.1:11803-14776 GCA_964649475.1 uncultured Faecalibacterium sp. | reverse complement strand
GAGAGGCTCTCACCGTAAGAGTGAAGCTGTGTGAGAGCGCCTTTTGCCAAGGCGAGCGCTTATATTGTTTTGCGTAAGGACCGACCGATAGGTTTATCGGGCAGCGATCAAAAGGAAAAAGAAAGATGAAAAAGAGAATCGCAGCGCTGCTTCTGCATCGTATACGCGTACAGAGCTTGTTCGGGTTAATGCTGCTAGCCACTAGTTGAAACTGCGTTTCTTCGACATTGACACTTTCTGCGGATTGTGCTATATTATTTTTAGATAAGCTTGACTTCTCATTCCAAGCGGCGCGTTCTGGACGCGTGTCAGCTCCCTGGTTTGAAGGCGTCAGGCTTATTTCTTTTATCACTCGATGCGTTCTGTAATTATTCGCATCCTTTTGTATTATATTGGGACGGGTATTTGTCCCAACTGTGCAAATTATGGTGAAATGGTGTATAACCGAGCAAGTCAGTCGCACTATTCTTCGAATTGCCCTTGCTCCTGATGATTTTGTCTGTTTGGAAAAGGAACAGGTTTAATATATAACTGGTCCTTGCACCTGCAATGCGCTTTAATTAAGGAGGCTGTCCGCTTTTGAAAAAACGATTTTGTGTCTTGCTGATGTGTTGTCTTTGCTTGGGGATGAGCGCTTGCAGCCAGAAAGACTTATCTCAATCGAATAGCTTGTTGTTGGTGGATGTTCCTCCAGCAACTACTGCTAAGGATGCTATTGTAGATGCGGAAAATTATCTAAAACAGGCAGGCGTTTTGCTGAGCACCGGCATGAGCAGCTTGACCGCAGCGGTGGAATTGGATGTGTACAACAGCGCGTACGCGGGCGGACATATCTGGATGCTGGGCTGGCTGAAAGAAAACGATGCGCGCGCCCTTGTAAAGCTGGATACCACCGCCGGAGAGCATACCATTCTGGAACTGATACCGCCTGCGTCGGATGCTGCGCGCATCGCTGCCCCGCCGAAAGGTGAACGGGTGGAGATTTTCTATTCGCTGATCGGGACGCAGAAGGAATTTCCTCTGCTGCTGCGTCAGGTCATCCATCTGGAGGACAGTGACGAGGTCTACCGGCAGTTGTACTATGAGTTTGAGCTTTGCACTGTGAGCGCCGATGGTACCGTCAGTGAGGGTGTTGCCCTGCCGGTAGAGACACAGGGCGATTATCTGACACTCGGCTGCACGGATGAGAACGGTGTCTGGTTCCTTTCTCGGAGAATCGTCCGGCAGACCGGAGAATTCAGTGTAGTGCTCGCCACACCGCAGCTGCGGTGCTACGATGCGGCCACCGGCGAGCTTCTGCACACGGTGGATATGCCGCACAACTGGTACGGCACCAGCCTGCGGCCGCTGGGTGGCGGCAGCTTTGCGCAGGTGGGCGTCAGCATGCCGGAGGACAGCGACGGAGCGATCTCTCCGGGGGACGAACGTCTGCTGGTCATCCGCGATGCCACCAGTACAGCAAAGGTGGAAGAACCGATCAAGCCGCCGGCTGAAATCGACGGGTTTGATTTGTTCATCCTTCCGGCGAACGGACAGCAGCCCCTGTATCTGGCGGACAGCGCCGCACTGTGGCAATGGGATATGGAGGAAAACCATTTTGTCAAGCTTCACCGCTGGTTTGATGCGGGCTTTCAGACGCGAAATGGTTGGCTGTACGCATTGGATGAGGGCGTTTTCTGTCAAATCGCAGATGTTGAAACAAACGGAGAAAGACTTGTCGAGCTTTGGATGCTGGGCGGCGACACCGCCGTGCAGACAGATGAGCGTCAGGTTATTACTGTCGGCGTGCTGGGCAGCGGCGGCGATGTTGCCGAAGCTGTCAGTGCGTTCAACCGCTCCAGCGGTGCATATACCGTGCAGCTGACCCGTTACGACAACGACGCCGCAAAGGCCGCGGGCCTTACCTACGGCATCGAGCTGCTGCACCGTGCGCTGCTGCAGGGCACCGCGCCGGACGTGCTGGTGACCGGCGGCGGGATGAATCTCGTCACTCTGGCAGACAAAGGTGTTTTTGCCGACCTGTACGCGTTTTTGGATGCCGATGAAGCGTTTGAACGGGCAGATTTCACCGCCGGGCCACTGGCCGCGGGCGAATATGGCGGACAGTTATATTCTGTTATCCCGCAGTACAGCGTTGTCACCACCGTCGGCAGCGCGGAAAAGCTGGGGGTAAAGACGGAGTGGAGCTGGCAGGAATACGATGTCCTCACCACCGGGATGCAGGCGCCCATTTATGGCTGGGGCCGCAGTGTGGTGTTGAATATGCAGGCGAATGCTTTCGTTGATTACGCCGGGAACAAGGCATATATGGACACGCCGGAGTTTGCTGCCTTACTGGAACAAAGCGCCGCATGGCCCGAGACCATGGGATATTACACCACCGAAAATTGTAAAGAGCAGTTTTCATCCGGAACATCCGCCGTTGCACTGGCATTTATCGGTGGTTTTGAAAATATCCGCAGCGAGGTCTATACCTTTGACGGTCCCGTCGTGTACAAGGGCTTTCCCGGCAGCGGCAGTATGCTGGTTCCCGACATGCAGCTTTCCATCAACGCAGCCTGTACAGACAAACAGGCCGCATGGCAGTTTGTGCGGTATTTTCTGCTGCCGGAGTATCAGCACAGTCTGCAAAGCAGTCTGCCGCTGCGCCGGGATGCGCTGGCGGCAAAAGCCGAAGCAGCACAGCAGCCACTGGTGGACGAGCAGCCCGATGACGGCATTGCCTACGGCGTTCCGAGCTATCTTGACCCCGCCACCACCAATCCGGATATTATCGCCTACTGGACAAGAGCGCTTACTGCGGAAGAAACGGACAGGATCGTTGCGCTGGCCGAATCCGCCGACACCCTGTACCATGTCGATGATACGGTGCAGAGCATCATAGCGGAGGAAGCATCTGCCTTTTACAACGGCGTCCGCACTGCCGAGGAAGCCGCCGCCCTCATCCAAAGCCGCGTGCAGACCTACCTTGCC
>CAZYRD010000046.1:0-11793 GCA_964649475.1 uncultured Faecalibacterium sp. | reverse complement strand
CACCGAAAGCCAGCAGGAGTACTGGAAACGCGGCGTCACCGAAGAAGAATCCGCCGCACTGCTGGAACTGATCGAAAGCACTGACGTGCTTTATCAATATGACAATACCATTGCTGCTATCCTCTGGGAAGAAGCCGATTACTTCTACAACGGCGTCCGCACTGCCGAAGAAGCCGCCGCTCTCATGCAAAGCCGCGTGCAGACCTACCTTGCCGAGCAGGGGTGAAAACTGCGTTTGGAGAAAACACACAAGAGCAATGAAGACGCACCGGTATTTGTTTTGTCGGACAGATACCGGCGCTTTCTGTTTTTATGCAAAGCATTTCTTTTGTCGCTGTCGTTAGCGGGAGAAAAATTCATTACCCGAAAGCAGCAGTCTGTTGCGCAGCAAAGGCAGGCTGAAAAAGTGCTCTTTCCTTGATCGTAGTGGAAAAAGCCTGCCATGACAGGTGTTTTGGCAAAGTTGACAGTGGAATATCCGGTTTGTTATAATGCAGTTGCAGAGAAAAACGCCGGAAAACAGGAACGGGAGGCAGCGCATGAAGGACATACGCATCGCATTACGCAGCAGCGTCGGCGAGGACGGCGTCTACCGCTACTGCGTAAGCCATGGCCTCATCTGAAGCAGCGCACGGCATGTGCGTTTGATTTTCCGAAAAAACTGCGAATGGAAAAAGGCATCCCCCGGCGCGGAGGTTTCCGTACCGGGGGATATTTTTGCGGCCGATCAGAGCTGTTCTTTTGTTTCTGCGGCAGAAGCGGCTCACATCTCCAGCAGCGAAAGCTCAAACGCTGCCTTGGGGGTGGGGTCACAGGCCAGCGCGCGGCGGAATTTTTCCTTTGCGGCGGCATTGTCGCCGTTGAACAGGTCGCCGTAGCCCAGCATGGCGTACAGCTCCGCCATGCGGTTGGTGCGGCCGTTGCCCACAAAGCAGTTGTACAGCGAACCGCCCGTTTTGTGGTAGGTGCAGCCGGCGGCAAGCTCCTGCTCCCAGCCAAGAATGGCCTTGCGCATGATGCTGCGGGCGCGCATGTCGTCGCCGCCAAGGCGGACGGCCAGCGCGTAATAATAGACGAATTCCCCGCCCATGTTCCACATGCCAACGTCCTTCATACCGGCAAGCTGCCGGATGATCTCCTGCGCCGCGGTATCCTGACCAAGAGCGCGCAGCGCGGCGGCCTCGAAATAGCGGTAGGGGATCATGACGCTCTCGTTCCAGAAGCCCACGTTCAGGTTGGCGGGCATGGTCTGCGCCGCGCGGAAGAACGCCAGCGCATCTTCGTACCGTTTTTCCTGCATGGCAAGGCGGCCCCGTGCAAAGCAGGCGTACATGTAGGGCTCGGCGGTGGCAAGCTCGGCGCCTTCGCCGGGAGAGAACACATGGGCGCGCATCAGCTCCTCGGCGCGGTCAAAGCGGCCTGCGGCGTTGCAGGTGCGTGCCAGCGTCAGCTGCATCTGGTCGGTGCTTTCGGCGGGCTTGTACCGCTCAAGGAAACGGGCGTTCTCCTCGCCGGAAGCGCCCAGCTTGCGCATGACGGTCTCGGTCTCGCCCAGCAGCGTGGCGTCACCGCTGTGCAGCTCCACGGCGCGGCGCAGCAGCGGCAGGGCTTCGGCGGCGCGGTCAAGATGGTTGAAATACGCCAGTGCCAGATTGCGGTACGGAATGTAGAAATCCGGCAGGCAGCGGATCGCCCGTTCCCACAGGGCGGCCGCTTCGGCGTAGGAGCGGCAGTGGTAGCGCAGGCAGCCCAGCAGATAGGCGGCAAACCCGTCGCGGTCATCCGCCTGCAGCGCGGCTTTCAGCACGGCGGCCTCGCCTGCGCGGATGGGGAAGAAGGTGACGATGCGCGCCTGTTTCGCGGCGGCGCGCTGGCGGCTGGCGGCGTCGGCGTCGCCGAGAAGTTCGCAGCAATGAGCCAGCGTGTACCGCAGCATGGCCTTGTCCGCGGCATAGGGCAGTACGCCGCGCAGCAGGGCGGAGGTCTCCTGCACAAAACCGGCGTTCAGCAGGTCAAAGGCGATGTCCAGTGCTGTCTGCGCCGGGTCGGACTGCAGCGAGCGGAAGAAGGCGGTCTTGCCCTTGCCGGTGATCAGCGCCAGCGCAAAACCGGCAAGCCGGTTCAGCGGGTCCAGCTCCAGCGCGCTGCGGCACAGCGCTGCGGCGCTGCGGACGGCTTCGGTGCCGGTGGGCAGGGGGCGGGCCGCACCGTAATAGGTGTGCCGGGGGCAGGCGTCCGCGCCTTTCCACAGCGCCAGCGCGGCGTATACCCGCGCCGTGGGGTGGCGGTGCTCCTTTTCGCAGGCCAGCATCGCGTGGTGGTACATGGCGGCAAAATCACCGCGGCAGCCGTCCAGCTCGGCCAGCTTGACGGCGGCACAGGCGATCACGTTCGCCGACCATGCCGCACGGGCAAAGGCGTCGTACGCCTCCTGCTGCCGTCCCAGTCCGCACAGGCAAAGGCCGCGCAGGTAATTGACGCTGCCATCCTCCGGATTCTGGTTGCAGCGGCACTCCACCGCCCACGCCCGGTCAAGGCAGGCCAGAGCCTCTTCGTAGCGCAGGCTGCGGGTGTAATATTCGCCAAGCGCCTTCAGCGCAGGCAGAAAGTCCGGTTCGCGGCGCAGGGCCTCGGTGTAGTACAGGTCAGGCTTGTACAGCGGGTCGCGGTACTGGTCGACGTGCCTGCCGGTCTCCACCAGCTCGCAGGGGGTGTGCAGCGCGTCGGGCAGGGGAATGCCCGGGTTGTCCGCCGGGATATGGATGATGTCGTGATCTTCTTCGGTGTACACAAGCACGGGCGTTTCGCCGGCAAGGACGCGTACGGTCAGCTTTTCCTCCGCAGGGGCTTCAAAAGGAAGCGCCCACACGCGGGAGGGCGAGACTGCCGCTTCGGCGTCCAGCAGAACCCGTCCGTCCGCACCGCACACCGTCAGGCGGCAGCGCTCGTGCACGGCGGTGACGTTGACGCGCACCGCCTGCGCCTGCCGGTCAATGGCCACCGCCGCGTCCAGCGTGGCGCAGCTGGCGGCGCCAAGGCCTGCGGTGGGGTACCAGTACTGCGAAAAGCACTTGGTCTCGTACGGGGCAAGCCACGTAAAGTCCGGCTGGTCGTTGGTGTAGCTGCCCGCCATCAGCTCGGCGTAGGCGCCGTCGGCGTCGGTCAGCTTGGCCTCCCAGTTTTCGGCGTTGCGGCCGTAGCCCCATGTAAACATCTTTTTACCGGGGGAGAGATGGTGGTCGGCGATGTGCAGCACGCCGCAGTTTTTGCGGAAATCGTACCCGCCGAAGAAGTCGTACCTGGAGGGCGCGGCAAAATAGGAGGTCGCCAGCGGCGAGTTGCCGTGCCGGCTGATATCTTTGGGCTGGGTGATGTTGTCCGCGCCGTACTGCCCGGCGGCCAGCGGGTAGGTGGTGTGGGAGCGGTCGTAATGGTGGTGCACCCAGGTGACGTCGGGCGGGAACACCAGCTTGTAGTCCTCGTGCACCGCTACGGCGGCGTTTTCCCACCAGAGGAAATTCTGCCGGTGCGGGGTGCGGTTGGTGACGGTCACACGCGTTTCAAAATAAGAGCTGTCCGGCCGCAGCACAACGCCCACCATGCCCTTGGTGCGGTCGCAGGGCGAATGCTCCGAAAGCCAGACCACGGCGGAACCGTCCGCCAGCGTTTGGGTGCAGAAATCCACCGGCATCATGGTGGAGGGCCGGTGGTGGTACGGCCAGTTGAACTCCATGCCGCCGGACATCCACGCACCGTATGCACCGATCAGCGCCGGTTTGATCACATGCTGCCGGTACAGAAAATCATAGCCGGTGGTCTTGTCGTACGCTTCAAAAATGCGGCCGCCCAGCGCGGGGATCACCGCAAGACGTATGTAGTCGTTTTCCAGCGTCACCACCGTCCAGTTTTTGTCGGCGCGGTGCTCACCGTCCACATGGGAGGTCACCCGTGCGGGGTAGGGGTTGCCCGTGGTGCCCTGATGCCCCGCCGTTTCGGCGAACATCGGCATCTCCTCCGCCTCCACAAAGGCATAGGTGGGAATGCTCCACTCCTCCACCGCGATCTTTACAGCGCTGTGCTCTTTTTTCATACGGGCCACCGTTCCTTTCCGCAGAATGCAAACTGCTGCCGCCGCCGTCCGGCCGAATGCCTGCCGTGCGGCTTTCTCAACTTGAGTATACACTGCTTTGTTTCGCAGAACAAGAGGATTTCCTTGCAAAAACAGGCTCAGGTTCCACTTTTTGAAACGGTTTTGACAAAAAAGAAAACAGGGGGTATAATCGAAGGCAACCAGAGCAAAACCGCGGAGGGCGTTTGTATGAAACCGGAATACGATATCGGAAAGCTGGAGGGCGTGCTGGAGGATTTCCGCCGCGCCACCGGCGTGACCATCACTTTTTACAATGCTGACCTGCAGCCCGTTACGGCAAAGGGGACCAGCTCGTCCCGGTACTGCCGTCTCATCGCCTCCACGGCGCAGGGGGCACAGGCGTGTCAGGCCTCCAACAGCGCGCTGCTGCAGCGCTGCCGCAATACCCGGCAGATGCAGCGGCATATCTGCGCGGCGGGCCTTGTGGATATGGCCGTGCCCCTGCTGGAAAAGGACGAGGTGCTGGGCTATCTGATGCTGGGCCAGCTGCGCGTGGACGACGCGCTGCCCGCGGCCGCGGGCAGCTTTCCGGTGGACGCCGGCCTGCTGCGGCAGCACTACCTCGGCCTGCCGCTTTTCAACGAGGACACGGTAAACTCCATTCTGAACCTTGCCGCCATGCTGACGCGGTACATCATGCTGGAGCGCATGGTGCGCCCGCACACAAGCCGCGGCGCCGATCTGGTGGCGGCGTACATCGACGCCCACCTGACGGAAAAGCTGACCGTCGAAACCATTGCCCGGGCCACCCGCATGTCGCCCAGCGGCATTTACAAATGCGTGCGGCAGGGCTTCGGCTGCACGGTGAACGAGCTGGTGGTGTCCCGCCGCATCGACCGTGCGCTGCCCCTGCTGGAAAGCGGAGCGCTTTCGATAGAGCAGATCGCCGAGCGCGTCGGTTTTGCCGACGCCTCCGGCTTCAGCCGCCGCTTCAAAAAAGCGATGGGCATGCCGCCGCTGCAGTACCGCAAGCGCCAGACCGCAATCCCCCGCTGAGTTTCGGCCGCACGTGGCAACAGTTTTTTCCTTCATTTTGCTGTGCTCTTTTTCTTGGATATCGATAGAGGCGTGAAGAGACAACGCTTAGCGTTACAGAAACAAAAATGATCATCCGTTACAAAAAGTGCGGTCAGATTTGAAGACTCCAGTATCGATAAGCAACACCATTATTTGGCTTGACAAAAATGAGAGAAAACTGGTTATTTTCCAACGATTGTGCAATCCGTATACTTGCTTTTTAACTTATGATAAAGTATAATAAAACGTATTATATTGAAGCTTTATGCAGCTTGTTCGATAAGAGTTGAATTTTGCTATACGGGATGAGTGGAATTGGAAGAATGGTAATGTTGCGGAGATTATGGTACGACGGGCGGAAAAGACAGAAATCAATTCTGCGGAAAGAGCTGTGTTTGTGAAGCTTATGGGGTTGAAAAAACGCTTTCTTTTCGGGAGGAAGTTTGTGTGCGAAATTTGATGGAATGCGGGGATTATTCCTTTGATTTTTCAGAGGAAGTGCAACGAAAAATAGAGCAGGTGGAGGATCTTCATGCCCTGATTGCAGAGGATACGGTGCAGGATTTGGAGCCTGTGGATGTTACCGGATGTTTTTTTTGTAAAGTCAAGCGCATAATGGATCTGATTTTGTCGCTGATAGGTTTGATTGTGTTGTCGGTTCCCTTTGCGACAATTGCTGTAGTTATATATGTAGATGATCCGGGTAAAATCCTGTTCAGCCAGTACAGAGTTGGCAGAGACGGCAAAAGATTTAAGCTATTCAAGTTTCGCACAATGAAAATGGACACACCGAAGTACCTGTCTACTAGAGAGATTTCTAATCCCGACGCATATATTACCAGGGTGGGGCGTTTTCTAAGAAAATATTCGCTTGATGAATTACCACAATTGTTTAATGTTTTTAAAGGCGATATGAGTTTGGTGGGGCCTCGGCCTTTGATTGCGGATGAATATGAGATCCATGCTATGCGGATGCGCTTTGGCGTCTACAATATTCGACCCGGTGTGACCGGTCTGGCTCAGATCCACGGCAGGGATTTGGTAAGTCCTGCGGATAAGGTTCGGTGGGATGTTAAGTATTTGCAGGACTTTGGCGTCTGGCAGGATGTCAGAATCCTCCTTGAAACAGTACCAAAAATTTTTAGTGGTGAGGATGTTGTAGAGGGGGATAAGTCCACCAATCCGCAGCAGAACGAAGAGAGATGTAAAAATGAATCTGTTGATACATATGGGTGACAGCTATCCGAACGAGAGTCCGTCTGCAAAACGCATGCGTGCTTTCTCGGATGTTTTGCGGGAACGTGGTCATAAGGTGACAGTTCTTGCGCCACGCAGCAGCAACGAGACTGGCAGTGCGGATAATGTTTTGTATTGTGCTACGATTGCTTTGAAAAAGAAAACCACTTTGATGCGCATGTTGAATCAGCTGAGCTTTGCGGTTTCATCAATATTTGTATCTTTGCGAGCGGGGAAAGCGGATATGGTTTTAACGACCACGCCGCCTGCATTGATTGGTATTTCGGGTTGGCTGATCGCAAAAGGAAAGGGCGCAAAACTGGTTTACGATGTGCGGGATATCTGGCCGGATGTTGCATGGGAAATGGGGAGCTTTGCCCCGGAAAGCCTTTACAGTCGTTTGTTTGCCCTGATCCGTAACTTCATGCTCAAGCATGCCGATTTGGTAACGGCGGTGAGCCCGGGAAAGGTGACGAAGCTGGAAAGTTATGAACCGAGAGCGAAAGTGTCTTTTATCACAAATGGATTGGACGAAGAGTTTTTGAAAAATCAGGTCAATCCGGAGATCCGGCAGAAATATGGTATGGAACAGGGCTTTCACTGTGTGTACATCGGCAATCTGGTGTGGTCTCATGGTTTGAAGAATTCGTTGTTTCTGGCGGTAACAGCACTGGAAGCAGAGTTGGATGCAGCTTTTCATCTGTTTGGAAACGGCGTTGAAGAGGAGCCTCTAAAGGAATATGTACAAACGCATGGGCTGCACAATGTTGTGTTTTCGGATAGACTTCCCAATGCGCAAATGTATACTGTGTTAAAATCCGCACAGATGAGCTTTGTGCCATTGGTGAATCAAAATCTAAAGGATAGTGTGCCTACAAAATTGTTTGAAGCACTGGGTGTTGGATGTCCTGTTCTGCTGGCTGCAGTAGGTGATGCAGTACAGATACTGGAAGAATGTGGATTGGGAATTGCGGCTCGGCCCAACGATAAAAAGGCATTGTGGAACGCATTTCTGGAACTGTATCATCATTCTCATGACTATTTGAAAAAGCAGGAAAATGCACAACGGGTAATTTTGCAAAAGTATTCGCGACAAAAAGCTGCGCTAGCGCTTGAGAAAGAGCTGTTGGCGTTGATGCGCGATAAGCAGATGGGAGCAACATAAGATTTATGGTAAACGTAATTGGTTTGGGATATATAGGCCTGCCTACGGCGCTGATGCTTGCCAGTCATGGGGTGGAGGTCGTTGGTACGGATTACAATAAGGACCTGGTTGCAACATTGCAGGCGGGTCGGACGACTTTCAAGGAAGATGGACTGGATGAACTGTTTCAGGATGCAGTGAACGCCGGAATCCGTTTTTCAACAGAGTACCAGGTTACAGATACTTATGTTATCTCTGTTCCGACACCTTATGACAAGTTCAGTAAAAAGGTGGACGCCTGCTATGTTGTTGCTGCAATGAAAAGCGTGATGGAGATATGTCCCAAGGGCGCTACTGTTGTGGTGGAATCCACGGTCTCTCCCGGAACTATCGACAAATATGTGCGGCCGGCTATTGAAGAAAACGGCTTTGTTATTGGCAAAGATATTCATTTAGTTCATGCACCGGAGCGGATCATTCCCGGTAATATGGTTTATGAGTTGCTGAAGAACGACCGAACCATCGGTGCGGACGATCCTGCTATAGGCGAGCGGATCAAGCAGTTGTATGCTTCCTTCTGTCAGGGAGAGATCGTGGTGACGGATATCCGCACTGCGGAAATGACCAAAGTGGTGGAGAACACCTTCCGTGCGGTTAATATTGCTTTTGCCAATGAGCTGGCGAAGATATGCCGCCATGACAATATGGACGTGTATGAGATCATTCGGATCTGTAATATGCATCCCAGAGTGAATATTCTGCAGCCGGGGCCCGGTGTGGGCGGCCATTGTATTTCTGTGGATCCCTGGTTTCTGGTGGGCGACTACCCCAGTCTGGCCAAGGTGATCGATGAATCCATGAAGACCAATGACAGCATGCCGGACTTTGTGCTGAACCGGGTCTATGAGATCATGCAGGAAAAAGGTCTGAAGGATATTTCCCGGGTCGGCCTTTACGGGCTGTCTTATAAAGAAAACGTGGACGACTATCGGGAATCTCCTGCGTTGCAGCTGCTGGAAAGCCAGGCGCGGCATCTGGCACCGGGGTTGAAATGCTACGACCCCTTCATTCGGACGGATATCGTGGAGAACCAGTACCATGATCTGGACGCTTTCCTGAAAGAGGTGGACATGGTGGTCATCATGGTAAAGCATACCCAGATCCAGAAAAATATGCAGAAACTGGCCGGTAAAGTCATTTTGGACTGCCACAATATCTGCGATCTGCCCGGTGTATATCATATTTAAAAGGAATCTTAGAAACATGAAAAAAGTGATGCTGGTGTTTGGCACCCGGCCGGAAGCCATCAAAATGTGCCCGCTTGTCAATGAGTTGAAAAAACGACGTGAATTACAGACGGTCGTATGTGTTACCGGGCAGCACCGGCAGATGTTGGATATGGTGCTGGATGTCTTTTCCGTTGTGCCGGACTATGACCTGTCCATCATGAAGGACAAGCAGACGCTTTTTGATGTGACGATCAATATTCTGGACCGGATCAAAGTGGTTCTGGAGCAGGAAAAACCGGATGTGGTACTGGTGCATGGCGATACTTCCACCACGTTTGTTGCAACGCTGGCCTGCTTCTATCTGCAGATCCCGGTAGGTCATGTGGAAGCGGGGCTGCGCACCTATAACATCTATTCTCCCTATCCGGAAGAGTTCAACCGGCAGGCTGTGGGCATTGTTGCAAAATACAATTTTGCACCCACACAAATGTCCAGAGATAATCTTCTTCGGGAGGGCAAGGCGGAAGATACCATCTATGTGACAGGTAACACCGCCATTGACGCACTGAAAACTACCGTTCGGGAGAACTATACCCATCCGGAACTGGAGTGGGCGGCGGACAGCCGGCTGATTCTGCTGACGGCTCACCGTCGGGAAAATCTGGGAGAGCCTATGTACAGTATGTTCCGTGCCATCCGGCGGGTTCTGGAGGAGCATCCGGACGTGAAGGTTATCTATCCCATCCACATGAATCCGCTTGTGCGTCAGGCTGCACAGGCGGAACTCGGCGGCTGCGACCGGGTGAAAATCATCGAGCCGCTGGATGTTCTGGATTTCCATAATTTCCTGGCCCGCAGTTATCTGATCCTGACGGATTCCGGCGGCATTCAGGAGGAGGCCCCCAGCCTGGGCAAGCCGGTTCTGGTCATGCGCGATACCACCGAGCGTCCGGAGGGCATTGCTGCCGGAACACTGAAGCTTGTGGGCACCGACGAAAAAGTCATTTACGAAAATTTCAAGCTGCTGCTGGAAAACAAAGAGGCTTATGATGCAATGGCCCATGCCAGCAACCCTTATGGCGATGGCCACACCTGCGAACGCATCGCAGATGTTCTTATTAGTAAGGGTTAAATGTTGTAGGGATAAAGAAGGTAGTTATGCGTAAAATTTTGGTTGCGGTTGAAGATTATCCAAATGATAATGGCGGAATGGCATTGATGTATGTGCATACGAGAAACAAGTACTATGCAGAGCATGGCATTGATGTGACCGTACTGAATTTTAGGGCACAAAAAGAATATGTATTTGACTCGATAAAAGTGATTCCACAGGATGTTTATTCTAACAAGAGGGAAAAGTACGATATATTAGTGCTTCATGCAGCAAATTTGAAACATCATTTCGTTTTTTTGAAGAAAAATGGAAATCATTTCCCTAGATTTATTTTTTTCTATCATGGGCATGAGGTTCTTCGAATCAATAAAACTTATTCGAAGCCATACGTGTACAATAAACATAATCCGGCGATTGCATTTTTGCAAGACATGTATGATGAAATAAAGTTGCTGGTTTGGAGATGTTACATACCAAAGGTTCTAAAAAAGTCTCATCTTGTATTTGTGAGCAACTGGATGTATGACGAATTTGTTCGTTGGACAAGGATTAAGCCCTCGGTCCTCAAGGGGGGATACACGGTAATTTACAACTGTGTTGGCAAGGCCTTTGAAAAGGGAATGTATGATGAAGCAGCTGAGAAAAAGTACGATTTTGTGACGATTCGTGGCAATCTCGATGGATCTAAGTACTGTATTGATATTGTAAATCGATTGGCATTTCAAACACCCGAAAAGAAGTTTCTTTTGATAGGCAAAGGTGATTTTTTCCAGCACAACGAAAAAGCACCCAATTTGGAATGGCGTAATCAGGTTTTGACTCATGATGAAATTACTGAGACTTTACAGAAAGCACGGTTTGCTCTGATGCCAACAAGAACCGACGCTCAGGGGCTTATGATGTGTGAAATGGCGGCCTTTGGAATACCGGTTATTACATCTGACATTCCGGTATGCAAAGAGGTTTTTGGAACCTTTCCCAATGTTTATTACATTGATAATGAAGATACAAACCTTACATTGGATGCACTCGGTGATTTTAAGAGTGTTTGTCTGAAAGATGATCGTTATTACAAAGATGCGACGATCAGCAAAGAAGTTCAGCTTCTTTTGAGCGAATGGTAAAAAAGTTATGGTTGAAATTTTAGGTGTTATTCAATTTTTGATGATTGGAGCAATACTACTGTACGAATTTATTAAAAAGTCGTCTGCGGTTTTTATGTGGGCAACACTATTTATTATGTTTGGCGTAATGCATCTACTCACCTCTTTTGGCAGAAGCACATCCTATTCGAAAACCGTGTTGCTAGAGGCGTCTTTGTTTGTGATTGGTTTTTGTGTTGTGTATTTTTTCGTTCGATATGCAACAGGAAAAAAATTGATGCATAATCATTATTGCCATATGCAGTACATTGCATTGCAGTTGGAACTTAGCCGGTCAAAAACAAATGACTATCTGTTATCCGCATTATTGATCATAAGTGTTGCACTGAAATTATATCCTTACTTAAAATATGCAGGAAGCATTTTGATGACATCTTGGGGGTTGGGAAGATCGTATTCCTTATCGCTGTCATATGTTAATGCCGGACAGATAACGAACATTCTTCTGTATTCCCTGTCCGGTGTTCTTGTTTTAGATTATTTTAAAGGCCGAAAAAAAATGATGATTTTTCTTAGCCTGATAATTGTTCTAAATGTTCTGCTGACAAGAAACCGAATTGAAATACTGCCGTTATTGTGTTCGTTTTTAGCGGTATATGTTATAAAGAATCGAAAAATAAATGTTAAGGTAATAATTTTCGGCATTATGGCATCAATCGGTGTCATTTATTTGGTTTATAGTCTTCGCGTGTTTAGACACTATGGAACAATCGAAATGTTTTTGCGGGAGTTTCGGCTGT
>CAZYRD010000045.1:0-14851 GCA_964649475.1 uncultured Faecalibacterium sp. | reverse complement strand
TGGAGGGCTATGCCCGCATATGAAATACCCCCGGCTTGGCCGGGGGATATTTATTATTCTAAAGTAAGAACATAAATATTATCGAAATTTAGTTCTATAGCACCATCTACTGTATTTACAGCAAACTCTAACATTCCACCATCAAGGAAATTAGTGATAAACATTTCGTTTTTAACTTCCCAATTAAACTCTCTAATGTTCTGAGACTCTCCCTCTCCCTCTGTCAATGTGCCAGTTCCATCTTCGTTAATGACCATGGTTAGTTTTACACTTTGATTGATAAACCCTTTCCAAGTTCCAACTAAGTTGACCTGTTCTTCTTCATTTGAGGTGTCAGAATTATGTTCTGCTGTTTCATTAGTTGTTTGGTTGTTAGTTCCACTTGTTTCCTCTGTAGTATCTCCGCCACAGGCAACTAAAGAGAGACTCATTACAACTACCAACATCAATGCAAGTAATTTTTTCATAGTAAATCCTTCCTTTTCTTTTGGATATTTAGCTACATTATATTCTAACACTTAAATTGACCACTGTCAATGTCGTTGCGACTTTCTTAGCAAGTTTATTATTGGGCATACTACCACTACAATATAAGTGTAGGAAATGGGGGTATGTCTATGAAAGAGGAATACAGAGAAGAATACAGAAAGTTTGGACTAAATGTAGTCTATTATAGAAAGAAGTTAAGGGTAACTCAACTACAGTTAGCAGAGTTATTGGATATACAAAGAAGTCACATAAGTGCTATAGAATTAGGTAATGTAGGTGTGTCTTTTGATTTAATCTTTAAGATGTGTGAAGTGTTCAACATCAAACCTAAAGACCTTTTTGATTTTAGAGATTAAAACCGAAGTAGAAAATAAAAAAACCTCTTCACAGGACAGAAAGCCACCCTATAACCAAGAGCAGAACAGAAAATCGGAAGTTCCCGAATTATACTCCCCCTCTGCCCCTCTCCTAAACTTTACAAGGGCAAAACTTATTAAAACATTATAAGGGTTTTCTAAGTATAGTAGCGGAAAGTAAAAGACTTATAGACCTTTATAGAAAGAACAACCGCCACAGTAGCAAGGCTATTGTAGGCGGTTGTCTTTTTTATCGTTCTACTTCTACTTTCCGAAGTAAAGTTATAGGGGAGAAATAGAATGAATGAAATTTTAAGGAAAGAAGTAAAGCTTCTTAAAGCCTTGCAAGGGGTTAGTTATAAGGAACTTGCAGAAGAATATTTAGGTATAAGACAAGATAGCTTCTATTGAAACGGTTCGATCACGCAGAAAATATATTAAATCAGGATCCGCTCCGGGATATCGGTCTGCCAGATAATATTTGTTTTCTGTGAAAATGTCTTTTTCTTCTGGTTTTAAATAATCAAAATAACTCCGGCCGTAGAATCTACCATCTCCGGTGTAGCCACAGAGCACGCCCCATTCCATTTCCACTCTCGGCTCAATCATCATAACCGGCATTCCACGACTGATGGATTCTTTTATCTTACAGTTTCTATCTTCAGTGGAAAAACAGGCGCGCACAACGACTGTTGCTCGTTCAAGGTTTGCTGCCGGGTCAAATGCGATTTGTGGCATCGTTGCTGAGGGACACCAATCGGGCGTCATGGCAAAGTAGTAGCATACGCCTGAAAATCCCATAATTTCCGGGTAAGTTATATTTATACCGATTGCATCTAACAAATGTTTGATGGAACCTGCCCAGGTACAATCTCGAAGCTGACCGTATTGCATTGGCGGCAGACTGTCAATATAGCGTCCGCCCATATATAGCTTAACGGGATGGGCTTGCGGAATTAGCATCGAATCGATAGACACCCCAAGCAATTTGGAAATATCTGGAAGCAAAGCTGTGTCGGGAAGATTTTTTCCGCATTCCCATTTGGACACAGATTGCGGCGAAACACCGAGAAGCTCAGCAAATTTTTCACCGGTCATGCCGCGTTCCTTTCGCAGTGCCGCGATATGTTCTCCAAATTTTTTTCTGTCAATCATAAGCTTGCTCCTTTTTCTGGGATAGCACTATCATACAATATTTTGTGTGTGAAATCCATACAACATGCTTTAATGTATTATCAACCCAAGGGCGACCGTATTTAAAACACCGCGAGGTTGTTTTTGCTTGTTGAGCGCAGGACAATAGTTCAGTGAACGGATGGAGGGAATATCACAAAAAGGCACTGTGCAGAAGGGAAAAAGTCCTGCTGTCACAGTGCCTTTTATAAGTATGGAAAACGATATCAGCTCTCGGTGATATTATGTTGTTTTGGTGATTTTTTTCTTTACCAATAACGAGTGTATCGGGGTTCGGTCAAAGAGCAGGAGCCGTCCGAAAATAAGAGGATCAAGCCACCTCCCTTGTAAAACGCGCCCTCATTGCTGTTTTTGCATGTTGAAAATTCAAAACGCCGGCGGCTTGTTCATGCAGTTCAAAACTCCACACTCATGCCGTCGTAGCTCACCAGCCAGCCCCGCGGCTTGACCGCTTCCACCAGCTCATCATGGATCAGGCCGCCGTTGTGCGAAAAATGGTGGATGCAGATGACGGTATCGTCGTCGATCAGCCCCATGCTGCGCATGCGCTCCAGCACCTCGGCGTTGACGTCCACGCACATGTGGCCGTCCCGGTAGCCCTGCAGCGTCACGCCGGTGCAGTCCAGCGAAACGTAGTCGAACCGCACCGGGTGTCCGGCCCAGTACTGCCATACGCTTTCAAAGGGGTAGCCGGTGTCGTTGCCGTACAGCATGGTCTTTTCGCCGTCGCTGATCTGATAGATCACCGGCTGCGCCTTGGGGTCGTGGTTGGCGGGCAGCGCCGTGACGGTGAAGCCGCCGATGGCATATGTGCCGAAGGGCTCGATCTCGCGGTAGCGCAGCCGGTCCTCGCCGCCGGCGTTGGCGCCGGGCAGGTGGGCCTCCACGCTTTCTTTGATGGCGGCGGTGCCCCACACCGTCAGCGGGCAGCTTTCGCCCTTAAAATGAGCGATACCCGGGTAGCGGCACCACAGGTCGTTGGGGTACCAGTGGTCGCTGTGGGCGTGGGTGACGAGCATGTTTTCAATGCGGGTGATGTCCACCCCGTGCTGCATGCAGTGATAATAGGTGTCGGCGGGAAAATCGATCAGCAGCTTATCATCGATCAGCGCCTGGCTGCGGCTGCGGATGTTGCGGCCGCCGGCGGCGCGGGCTTTTTTGCAGGCCTCGCATTCGCAGAAAAGCGCGGGCCACGCCTCAGCGGCGGCCGTGCCAAGATATTGCAGTTTCATAATGGAACCTCCCTGTGATCTTCTTTTTTTACAAGCATACCCCATACGCCCCGGTCGTCGCAAGGGGCAAAGCTGCACAAAAAAATACAGGGTGTTTTGTCGGCTTTGACAGAGATTTTTCCCGCTGCCGCGGCAGGGGATTTTTCGCTTGCAAAGGGGCGCAAAGCTGTATTATAATGCGCATGAAGCCTGTTTTGTTTTTTCTGTCCGTTTTTTGAAAAACCGTAAGGGAGAGTATTCCGATGGCACTGTATTTCTGTGCGGACGGCGGCGGCACCAAGCTGCTGATGCTGGCCTTTGATGAAAACCTGCGCCTGCTGGCGGGGGTGCGCGGGGCGGGGGTGTCCACCCTGATCACCACGCCGGAGCAGGTGAAGGAAAACATTCTTGCCACCCTGCGGCAGCTCATTGATATGCTGCCGGCAGGGCTTTGCCGCCCCGGCGAGCCGCTGCGGGTGGAAAAAATGTTCCAGACCAGCTGCGGCATCATGGGGCCTGCCGCGGTGAGCGATGGCCTGCTGGACGTGGGCGAGACCGTCAGCATCGGCGAAGGCCCCTGCGGCGTGCTGGCCGGGCTTGCCGCCGATACCGGCGTGCTCACCCTTTCCGGGACCGGCAGCGATTGCTTTTATGTAAAGGACGGACGGCGCATTGATGCGGTGGGCGGCTTCGGGCCGATCCTCGGCGATGAGGGCAGCGGCTACGACATGGGCCGGCAGACCCTGCAGGCCGCCATCCGTGCCGACGACGGCCGCGGCCCCGCCACACTGCTGCGGGATTATATCTTTGAGGATTACGGCCTGCAGCAGCGTATGTGGGAGCTGGTGGATATCGTGCACGGCTCGGTGGATTACCGCAAGCCGGTGGCCCGCGCCACCTATACGCTGGCCCGCGCCGCAAAGGACGGCGACGCCGTGGCACGGGATATCCTGCGGCGCAGCGGCGGGATCCTTGCTTCGGATACGGCGGCGCTGCTGCGGCGCGCGGGCGCAAAGGCGGACTGTACGCTGCCCGTCACGGTCTCCGGCGGCTCGTGGAAGATCCACCCGCTGCTGTGGCAGACCTATGCCGCCTGCCTGCGAAAGGAATTTCCCCATGTGGATATCCGCGCACCCCATTTTGAGCCGGTGATGGCGGGCGTTATCCGCCACATCCTCGATACAAAGGGCGCTGTCAGCCCCGAAAGTCTTGCACAGCTGAAGCAGAAATTTGCCCCTTATGTACTGGACGGCTTTTTTGCCGAAGACGATACCGCCGGCACCTGACCCGGCGACCGAAAGAAAGGACCGACCATGAGAGATTATGCCGTTGAATATCTGAACGAGGTACAGCGCATTCTGACACAGGTGCTGGAGACCCAGACCGAAGCCATCCACACCGCCGCCGAATGGGTGGTGGACGCCACTCTGGCGGGCAAAAAGCTGTGGGCTGTTGGCTGCGGTCACGCCGGCCTGCTGGCGCAGGAGCTGTTTTACCGCTCCGGCGGTCTGGTGGTGATGAACCCCCTGTTCGCCCCCGGCCTGCAGCTGGACGTCAGCCCCGTCACCCTCACCTCCGACATCGAGCGCATCGAAGGCTACGGCGTCAAGATCATCGACCGCAAGGAGATCGGTGACGGCGATCTGCTCATCGTGCACAGCGTGTCCGGCCGCAACGCCGCCACGGTGGATATGGCCACCCGCGCCCGCGAGCGCGGTGCAAAGGTCATCGTGCTCACCAACATGGCCTATTCCTCCATCAGCTCCTCCCGCCATTCCAGCGGCAAGCGCCTGTTTGAATGCGCCGATCTGGTGCTGGACAACTGCGGCGGCGTGGGCGACGCGGCGGTCTCCATCGAGGATTTCGCCGAGCGCACCGGCCCCACCTCCACCGCCGTGGGCGCCGCCATCCTCAACGCCATGGTCTGCGCCGCCGTGGGCGAATTCAAGCGCCGCGGCGTCACCCCGCCGGTGTTCATGTCCGCCAATCTGGAAGGCGGCGACGCCCACAACAAGGTCATTCTGGAACAGTACAAGGATCAGATCTGTTATATGTGATCTGTTGTATTTGATTTCGAAAATACGTTTTGTATATTTATCCGCATATTTCAATAAGCATTGCAAGCAAAAAGGAGAAACATCATGCTGGTAGACCGTTATTTTGAAGCGATGGAAAAAGTTCTGGAAAAATCCCGCACCACCAACCGCGAAACGCTGGAAAAAGTGGGCGAGGTCATTGCCGAATGTGTTGCCCGTAAGGGTCAGGTGTTCATTTTTGACAGCGGCCATCTGGTCCAGCAGGAGCTGCTGTACCGTGCGGGCGGCCCGCTGTATCTGAAAAAGTTCGAGTATTCCTTCTCCGTCAAGGCGGACCCCCAGCCCCGCAAGCGTGATTCCGCCCCCGGCATCGAAGTGACCGAGCGCGACATCCTGCGCACTGCCTTTGCTCATTCCGACGTGCGCCCCGGCGACGTGTTCATCGTGGGCAGCGTTTCCGGCAACTCCGCCAACGTGGTGGATATGGCCCTCACCGCCAAGGAGGCCGGCTGCACGCTGGTGTGCATCACCTCTCTGGAAGCCTCGCCCCGCCTTGCGCCCAAGCACCCCTGCGGCAAGCGCCTGTTTGAGCTGGGCGACTACGTGCTGGACAACTGCACCCCCTACGGCGACGCCATGCTGGAGGTGGAAGGCATCGAGTACAAGTGCTTCCCCGGCTCCGGCATCGGTGCGGCGTACACCCTGTGGGCCATGCTGGCCTGCGCCACCGAAAGCCTGCTGGCCCGCGGCGTCAGCCCCACCATGCTGTGCAGCGCCAACGTACCCGACGGTCTGAAGATCCTGGACGGCCAGCATGCCCGTTATCAGGAACTGGGCTATTAAGCCATATGCGCGCTGCCGCACCTGCGGCGGAACGGCGGCGTGAATTTTGCGGAGCTGCTGCAGTTTTGCGGCGGCTCCGTATTTGTACAAAAAGGGTGCGGAGGTGCGGCTATGAGCTGCTTTGTGGACAAGATCTGCAATACCCGTCCGTGGAATAACGGCGCCGCGCCCATGTGGACCTACGGCAATTCCGGGCTGGTGCGTGTGGGCGACCGTGTATTTTTTTACCACAAACCATGTGCAGGAGGGCCGTGCCCCGCAGAACAACACCTGCATGACGCTGTACGAGAAAAACGGCAGTGCCCCATGGCGGCAGGTGTTCTGTGACGAGGGCCGTTACCAGCGGGAGCCCTGCCAGCTGCTGTATCTGGGCGATGACCGGCTGGCGCTGTTCACGGCGCCCACAAGAGAAAGCTATCCGCCGCAGGCGGTCACGGTGGTGGTGCCGGCGTGACCCATAGCCCATACATTCGATATCTCCGGCGAGGTGAAAAAGTGCGATGAGATCGTCCTTCCCTGGGACGAGCCGGACTATCCCTTCCGCAGCCACACCTACCGCGGCTGCGCCCGCGGTCAGAGCTTGTGTTCTACCGTTACCGCGGCGGCTGCTGTATTGCGCGGGAGATCATCGATGTATGGACGGAGGGCGACAGCCCCCGTCCGGTGTACGCGGGGGTGTTCCACACCGCAGCCGACGGCAAGGTATACGTCGTGTGGTCACGCTCTACCAATACAGTCTGAAGCACCTACGAAACAGACGAAGCCGGACTTCGTTTTTTCCGCCCCGGCACCAAAAACACCGATGCAGCGGCAGACGGCACGGCCACGTACCTCACCCCGGCGGACGCTCCGCAGACGCCGCCCGTCCTGCTGATGCAGGCGGGGGCCGAATACTATGGCAAATACTACGCCAGCAAGGCCCGCCTCGGTGCACCCGCCGACGATATCGAGGATCTCTGCTGGTCGGATTATGATCGCGCCATGATGCACGCAAAAATCGAACTGCCGCAGCAGGCTGACGCCAATCCCTGCAGCGGCCGAGCTTAGCGGAGCACGGCGGCGGGCCGCCGCAGCGGTGCTTCCTGCCGTCTGCAGAACAGGGCCGGCGGCACATCGCCTTTTGTAAAGAAGAACGCCCGGCGTTCCGGTTGTAAGAGAACGCTGGGCGTTTTGTCCGTTTTATTCAGCGGGTACGGGCTCGGCCGTTTCGGGTGTGGCCGGTGCGGGTGCGTGCTGCGCTTCGGCAATGGCGGTCAGGGCGGCGCGGTCGCTGCGGTACAGCTTTTCGCGCTGCTCGTCATAGCCGAACACCGCGCCGGGCAGCAGCGGAAACAGCGCTTCGGCGGTCTCTTTCGCCAGCGCTTCCCTGCGCATGGGCAGGGTGTGGCGTTTGCCGGCGGCGTCCGCCAGCACCAGCGCGTAGGTGGTGCCCGTGGGAATGCCGTTGGTGCGGTGGCGGGTGGCGCTGGTGTAAACCCACACCACGTCCTCCGGCGTCAGCAGCCGGGTGTACTGTCCCTCAGGGAACATGACCCAGCGGTCGTTGATGCGCAGGTCCCCCGCCAGAGGCTGGGTGCCGTAGTAAAACTCCTCCAGCTGTGCCTCGGCAGCCTGCGGATCAACGCTGGCTGCGCACCATGCGCGCAGATCCTTCTGGTAGGTGCCGGCAAAGCTCTTTGCCATCGAGACTAGCGCCGAAACAGCGAGCACGGCGGCAAGCAGGGTAAGCAGCCACAGGCTGAAAGAGGTCTCGCCGCCCGGCACGGTGCCGTCCCGCAGCAGCAGCGGCGTCACGTCGTAACCGGTCATGCCGCTTTCCTCCAGCAGCTCGTTAAAAAACTGCAGCTCGCTGCCGCTCAGGCTTTCCGCAACGCCGCGCACCTTCATGGTGCTGCCCAAATAAGCCGCGTCCCATGTCTCCCACGCGATGCTGCCGCGGGCGTACAGTGCGGCGGCCTCCTGTATGGCGCTGCCGCGTACCGCTATGCCGATGTAGCGTGCGGTCTCAAAATCATTCATGTCTGCCAGCGGCTCCAGTGCCACCATGTACAGCATTTCCTCGGCTTCTTCTTCGGAATCGCCGATGTACGCAAAGGCCTCCCAGATGAAATTGAACTCGGCCTCCACATAGCGGCCGTCCATCTCCTGTACCGAAAGGCTTTCCGCCTTTTCCGGCCCTTTCAGCAGCGTCAGCACGCCGAAATCGGTGCTCCACAGCAGGGCTGCTGCCAGCGCCAGCAGAAGAATACCGGAAAGCAGACTTTTTCGAATGGACTTATTTTTCAATTTTTTCAGCATGATGGCAGTTCTCCTTTGTGTGGTGAAAAAAGTTGAATCCTATCATTCCTGTTTTAATTATATTTCGTTCTTTCACGGTTTGCAAGAGGATTTTTGTTTTCACGCTGTTTTCATACCGGGGAACTTGCATATCCCGTAAAAATAGAGTATGATGAAAGCGAAACGGCGGGCGCGACCGCCGCATAATGCCAATGATGTTATAAAGGGGACACCGCCATGAAACGGGATATCTACCGTACGCTGCGCATCACGCACGGCAATTTCGGTTATGACGAGACCAACACCTACGAGGAAAAATGCGCCTGCATCCGCGCGCGCATCGAAGACCTGAAAGCCAAGGGCTACGGCGGCATCGTCACCAACGTCCGGTACGAAAACTACATGAAGGATCCGGACGAATGGCCGCTGATGAAGGAGAAGGTAAAGGTCTGCAGGGAGCTTGGCCTGCGCCTGTGGCTGTACGATGAGGACTGCTACCCCAGCGGCGCCGCAGGTACGCAGACGCTGGAAGCGGATATGGACTATGAAGCCCGCGCCTGCGCCATGGTGCGGCAGGTGCTGGCCCCCGGCGAAAGTGCTTCCATCGCGCTGCCTCACGGCCACGAAAAGCTGCTGGGTGCGGTGTGCTATGCCATGCAGGACGAATGTCCCACCGACGAAGAGCTGCTGACGCCCCACGCCCGCTGCAATACGCTGCCGGTGAATTTTGTCAACGATACGGATAAAAACCTGCTGGTGCTGGCCTTTTTCCGGAAGCGCCTGTACGAGGGCACCCATGCCCAGAACAACGTAGCCTACCGCCGCCGTTACATCGACGTCAGCAACCGCGACGCCCTGCGGGAGTTCATCCGCAACACGTATGAGCGCTACACGGCGCTTCTGGGCGAAAGCTACGCCGCCTTCATCGGCGACGAAAGCGAGGACGCCGTGGTGGAGGCCATCTTCACCGACGAGCCCTCCTACATGGGCGTGTACATCAACAAGGGCATCGCCTGCCGCAAGCTTATTGACGAGCCGGATGACGCCATCCCGCTGTACCCCATCGTCAACTGGGGACGGGATGTGGCCAACCGCTTCGCCTCGCTTTACGGTTACCGGCTGGAGGACGAGCTGACCGCGCTGTTCCTCGGCCACGGCGAGCACTTCTGCCGGGTGCGCCGCGACTATTACCAGCTGATGAGCGATCTGTACGAGCAGGCCTATTTTGCCCAGCTTTCCGACTACTGCGCCAAGGTGGGACTGAATTTCTCCGGCCACATCCTGCTGGAGGACGAGCTGCCCCTGCACGTCATGTTCGAGGGCAACTTCTTCAGTCTGCTGCGCCATATGCACACCCCCGGCATCGATATGCTGTGGTCCACCCCGGAAAAGCTGTGGCAGTACGCCTTTACGCCGCTGCTGGTGCGCAGCATTGCCGAGCTGTATGACCGCGGCCACGTCATGGACGAGGTCTCGGCCCACTCCCACGGCAAAAACGTGCCCTCCGTCAAAGAGATGTACGGCGCACTGATGCTGCAGTTCGCCTTCGGCGCCGATATCTTCACCTCCTACTACCCCGACGACACCGAGCCGGAGGGCAAAAAAGTCATCTGGGACGCCATCAGCCGTGCGGGTCATGCCATGGACGGCCGCCGCCTTGCCGACACTCTGCTGCTGTACCCCATCGAGACCATGATGCGCCACCGCAAGCCTTGCCAGCACGGCATCGAGAACGACCGCGGCTATGCCGGCTTCCGCGAGCTGGACGACTCCTCTCCGGAGGCCGTCCGCGCCTGCAACGACGCCATGCTGGGCGCGCAGTACGCCATGCTGAACGCCCAGAAGACCTTCTTCTATGCCGACACCGCCGCCGCGGCCCGTCAGTGCCCCGGCAAGTGGAAAAACTTCGTCATCGGCGCCTGCGACGTGACGGATGAGCTGGCCCTTGCCGCACACAAGCTGGCGGCCGGCGGCTGCCGCATCGTGTGGTACTGTCCGGAGGGAAGCGTTTTCTTTGCCGAAAATCTCAGCCGCCTGCCCGCCGGCACCGTGAGCGCCGCCACGCCGGAGGAGCTGCTTGCGGTCATCCGGCCCGAGGGCGCGGTCCTCACCGCCGAAACCGGCAGCACGGACGGCATCGCTTTTGCCGAAACGGCGGAATGCGCCATTCTGGTCAACCGTGACGCCTGTGACCGCGCCCTTTGCTGGAAGGGCGGCGTGAAGGCCGTCACCGACGCTGCCACCGGCGCTGCAGTGCCGTTTGCCGCCGACGGGACCGGCGCACACTTTACGCTGGGCGACACCGCGGCCGTGCTGCTGCGCAAAGCCTGACCCGGTTCGCTGCTATGAAACAGTTTTTTCGTAAGAAATGCCGTGGGGAGGCTCCTGCGGCAGAGCGATCCGCAAAAGCGTCATGGCGCTTCTGTCTGTGGCTGGCTTGCCTGCTGCCTGCGGGCGCGCTGACGCTGGCGGCGCGCTCCTCGCCGGTTTTTGCCGAATGGTATGCCGCCCGCATCTACCCGCTGCTGGCGCAGCCGGTGAATTTCCTCACCGGCCTGCTGCCCTTTTCCGTGATGGAGGTGCTGTGCACGGCACTGCTGGCCGCTGCGCCGGTGGGGCTTGTGTGCTTTGTGCGGAGGCTGGTGCGCCTGAAAGCCCCCAAAAGCCGCCTGTTGTGTGCGGCGCGCACACTGGCAAAGCTTGCCTGTGCCGCTTCGGCGGCGCTGCTGGCCTTTGTGCTGCTGTGCGGCATCAACTACCACCGCTATACCTTTGCACAGCACAGCGGCCTGCCGCTGCAGGATTCCACCACAGCGGAGCTGGAGGCGCTGTGCGCGGAACTGGCCGACCGTGCCAACGCTCTGGCCGAACAGATCCCCGTGGACGAAAACGGTGTGTGCGACCTTGATGCGCAGGGCTTTGCCCCGCTGGCGGAAGCCGCCGACGCCGCCTACGCCCTTGCCGCGCAGCGGTATCCTGTACTGGGCGGCAGCTACGGCAGCGCCAAGCCCATGTACGGCAGCTTTTTCATGTCGCGGCTGCAGCTCACCGGCATTTTCTTTCCCTTTACGGTGGAGGCCAACGTCAACCGGCTGGCTCCGGCGTACAACGTGCCGGTTACCATCGCCCACGAGCTTGCGCATCTGCGGGGCTTCATGCGGGAGGACGAGGCCAATTTCATCGCGTATTACGCCTGTTCGCTCTCGCCGGACGTGCGGCTGCAGTACAGCGGCACCATGCTGGCGCTGGTGCACTCCGTCAATGCGCTGGCAAAAGTCGATTGGGACGCCGCCATGGCCCTGCGGACGCGCTACAGCGCGCAGGTGCTGCGCGACCTTGCCGCCAACAACGCCTATTGGGATCAATTTGAGGACGAGCCCCTGAGCGAGCTTGGCGAAAAAGCCAACGACGCCTATCTGAAGGCCAACGGCCAGACGGACGGCACCCGCAGCTACGGCCGCATGGTGGACCTGCTTCTGGCGCTGCGCCGCGAACAGCTGACATATCCCGGATAAAATACTGCGTTACACAGTGCCCCGGCGGGTCATACTTTCTGTATGCCGTCCGCCGGGGCGTTTTTTGTGCGCCGGGACGGGCCGAGACCGCAAAATTGAGCTTGAAGAGAAAGCGTGGAGCTTTGCAAAGGGGAGAGGAAACCGTGGGGAAAAGTCATCTGCAGAAAGCCGGTGTCCTGCTGGCATGGACGGGCGTGGTGCTGGCGGCAGGGGTGCTTGTCTGGGCGGCGCTGCGCTGGGTGGTGCCGTTTCTTGTACCGTTTCTGGTGGCCTTCGGGCTGGCGTTTGTGCTGCGGCGTCCGGTGCGGTTTCTGGCGCGCACCGCGGGCATCCGCCGCCGTCCGGCGGCAGGGCTGCTGCTGTGTCTTTGTGCCGCGCTGGTGCTTGGCGGCGCGGGCTACCTGCTGGCGCGGCTTCTGCTGCTGGCAAAGCTGGCGCTGGCGCGGCTGCCGCAGCTGTACGCTGCGTGGTTCGCGCCGCTGCTGCAGTCGGCGGCACAGCAGCTGGCGCAGTTGTTTGGCGGCGATGCTCTTGTGCAGGACGGCGGCGCCTGGGCGGACTCCCTCACCGGTATGCTGCAGCAGCTTACCGCGGGTCTGGCGGGTGCGGTGGGCAGTGTGGTCGCCGCGCTGCCGGGCATGCTTGTGCCGTTTGTGTTTGCCTGTGTGGCGGCGGTGTATTTCACGCTGGATTACGACACCCTTGCACAGGCCGCCGCGCAGCGGCTGGGGCAGGCCAACTGGCAGCGTCTGCAGCTGCTGAAAAACCACGCGTTTTCGTTTGCGGGCCGGTTGCTGCGGGCGTATATTCTGCTGTTCGGGCTCACCTTCGCGCAGCTGTGCGTGGGTTTCTGGCTGCTGGGGGTGCCCGGCGCGCCTGGGCTTGCGCTGCTGGCGGCGCTGGTGGATGCCCTGCCGGTGCTGGGCGTGGGCACGGTGCTGCTGCCGTGGGCGGCGGTGTGTGCGCTGGGCGGGCGGGGCGGCTTCGCGCTGGGTCTGCTGGCGCTGTACGCCGTCGTCTGGGTGGTGCGGCAGCTTTGCGAACCCCGTCTTGTGGGCAAACAGCTTGGTCTGCACCCGCTGGTCAGCCTGTTTTTTCTCTACGCCGGTCTGCGGCTGTTCGGGGTGTTCGGCGCGCTGGTGCTGCCGCCGGCGGCAACGCTTTGCTGGCAGCTGTACCGGTCCTCGCGTTCATCAAAACCACCGGAGAAAGACTGCCCGCCACAGGGGGAAAAGGACGGCTGAAAGCGTTTATAAGCGGAAGAAGCTTCGGAAAAACAAGACAAAAAACCGGCGGAGCCCCCGCCGGTTCGCTTTTTGCCCGTCGATGACAGGGCGTTTTTAAAAAACGGAAAATCGATCAGCGCCCGAAGCCGCCGTCCACGCCAAGGGTCTGTCCGGTGATGAAAGCAGCATCCTCCCCGGCAAGAAAAACCACTGCGGCGGCCACGTCCTGCGAGCTGCCGATGCGGCACAGCGGGGTCTCCTCCGCCAGCGCGGCCTTGTCCTCAGGGGTAAAGGCTGCCATCATGTCGGTCTCGATCACGCCGGGCGCCACGCAGTTCACCCGTATGCCGCTGGGGCCAAGCTCCTTGGCCAGCGCCTGCGTAAAGGTGATGACGGCGCCCTTTGCGGCGGAGTAGGGCACCTCGCAGGAGGCACCCACCACGCCCCAGATGCTGCTGATGTTGACGATGCTGCCGCGTTTTTCGTGCAGCATGCCGGGCAGCACGGCCCGTACCGTGCGGTACATCCCCTTGCAGCTTACGTCAAACATCTCGTCCCAGTCCGCCTCGGTCACATCGGTGAACAGCTGCTGCCGGGCGATGCCCGCGTTGTTTACAAGGCAGTCGATGCCGCCGAATTCGTTTTGGATGGCCTGTGCGGCGGCATTGATGCAGGCGGCGTCCCGCACGTCGGCGTGTACCGCCAGCGCGGTGCGGGGGACAAGGGCGTTCAGTTCGGCGGCAAGGGCTTCGGCCTTTTCCTTTTGAGTGCACCAGCCCAGCGCCACCTGCCAGCCTTCGGCGGCAAAACGGCGGGCACAGGCGGCGCCGATGCCCCGGCTTGCGCCGGTGATCCAGACGGTTTTCATACGGTCAGCCATTCCTTTCTTCGGTTTGGTCGGGCTTTTTCCAGCGGGGGCGGGTCTTCAGCTCCTCCCGCAGCCGGGTAAAAAAGTCCTGTACCAGAGGGGTGATCTCGTCGGCACACACGCCGGCGGTCACCTCCGGCCGGTGGTTGAAGGGCAGGGCAAACAGATCCGTCACGCTGCCGCAGCAGCCCGCCTTGGCGTCGGCAACGCCGTACACCACCCGGCGTATGCGGCTGTTGATGATGGCCCCCGCGCACATGGGGCAGGGCTCCATGGTCACATACAGGTCACAGTCCCACAGCCGCCAGCCGCCGCGCACGCGGCAGGCCTCCTGTATGGCAAGGCATTCGGCGTGGGCAAGGGCGTTTTTTCCGGTTTCACGCAGGTTGTGGGCGCGGGCGACCACCTCGCCGCGGCGCACCACCACCGCGCCCACGGGGATCTCTCCCTTTTCGGCGGCGAGGGCGGCCTCGGCAATGGCCAGCCGCATAAATTCTTCATCGCGCTGCATCACCGCGCCTCCTTTTGGTGAATTTTGGCTTTTTCAAGTGATCTTCGGGCGGGCGTTCGCGCCCGGGCAGACGTCCGCTCCGGCCTTACGCCGCCAGCGACTGCAGCAGCGTCTGTATCACAAGAGCGATCATCGCCGCAAAAAACAGCGGCGAGATCAGCAGCAGCTCGGCACGGCTTTGCCGGTTGCGCGGGTCGCGGCGGCGCTCCAGCTTCGAGGGGCGCAGCTTGACCAGCTGAACCACCCCGTACACGCCGAAGAACAGGCAGCACGCCAGCACCACCAGCGTGATGCCCAGCGTGGAAAGCGCGTCCTTGCCCGCCAC
>CAZYRD010000044.1:0-14877 GCA_964649475.1 uncultured Faecalibacterium sp. | reverse complement strand
CCCCGCAGACCGACGCTGAGACCGCGCACCGCGGCATTCTGCAGAGCTTCTCCGACGCCATACGCCTTGGCACGCCGCTGCTGGCCCCCGGCGTGGAAGGCATCAACGAGCTGACGCTCTCCAACGCGGCGTATCTGTCCGCATGGAAAGGCGGCTGGGTGGAGCTGCCACTGCACACCGAGGCCTTTGATGAGGAGATGTCCCGACGGGTGGAAAGCTCCCGCTATGAACCGCAGATGGTGATCCCCGAGCCCACCAACGGCGAGTACAAGACCCGCTGGAGCGTGCAGTGGTAAGCTTTCCTCAAAGTGTTCCGCAAAAGCAAGAATGCGATCAAGGAGAATACGACTATGGCTTATCCCAGAATTGAATGGATCCGTGAAGCCGAATTTCACAAGGTTCTGATGAACGGCAGCCGCATCGTGGAAATTGGCGAGCATCCCGAAAAAGGCTATACCCTTTCCTTTGTTCCCACCGCCGGTGACAACCGCCAGATCGGCCATCCCGCCCGCAAAGATAAACGCCCCTCGCTTGGCTGGGGCGTACAGGATTACAAGCTGGTAGGTTATCGGCTGGATTCACTGGATTTTGAAAATCATCCGGATGAGGGCTGGTTTCTCATCACCGCCCGCGGCGGCAAGCCCACCTTCGAATGCAGCAGCGATGTTTCCTTCAAGGGCGTCTGGCACGAGGACGAGGGCTGCTTCCACTATTATCATACCAGAGATATGGCATGCAGGCTGGAGGACCTGTACCAGAACTCCATGCAATGTCAGGTTGCCTATGCCAAAAATCCTGCCGCACCGGTCAATCTGGAAGCTGTAAACCTGTTCTTTGCCCACACCTCTCTGCTGGACCTCCACCTGAGCGATGAATATCCCTATCCCCGTCCGCTGTATCCGTGGTTTGTGATGAGCACCGACGGCGAAAACTGGAAGAAATCCCCCATGGTGCACATCTACAATTCCGCGTATGAAGCAGAGCATCCCTACGATGAAAATGAAGAGTACGACCTGATCAACTATCCCACCCGCTACGGCAAACCGGGCGCCTTTTTTGGCTGTGCCGACAACGAATACGGCGGCTGGCTGGTCAAAACGCTGGAGTCCACCAAGCCCGTCGGTTACAGTATCTGCTGGATGTACTTTGACGTGCACACCATCCTGCGCGGCGTCATCCCACCCCGGTATTCCTGCGAGGATCTGCATCTGCACTACGCCTGCGAATACATCCCCGTTTCTCCGCAGCGCTGTGCCGAGATCACCGAAAGCGCCCGTGAGTACGACTGGCGGCATGATATTTACGACGTGCCGGTTTTCTCCAACTACAACCGCTTCAGCGATTCTCTGCGCACGCTGCCCGGTGACAAGGTGGCCCAGCTGAACTACTGGAGCACAAATGACGGCTTCTGCGTACTGGACCACACCTTCGGTTATGACGACAGCGACAGCGCCGCCATCATGCGCACTGCGGATAAGCCGATCCCCTCCGCATGGCACTGCCGCTGCTGGGGCATGCCCTACACCACCGATTCGCTGCTGGGCAAGCGTTACCGCATGAGTGCCATGGTCAAAACCGAAAACTGCACCGGCAAGGTGCGCATCGGCAAGGTTTCCATGGCGTGGGGCGGTGATCTGTGGCACGGCAGCAATACGCACTACGCCAACGGCGAGCCCAAGCCTGTCGGCGGGCTTTTCGCCGGTATGGATCTGGAGCTTGACCTGAACTGGACCTTCTCCGACAGCCTGACCGGCACCAGCGACTGGACGCCCGTCAGCGTGGAATTCGACGTAATGGACCTGATCGTGGACGTGTTTCTGGAGATGTCCGGTACCGGCAAATGCTGGTTTGACAATGTGACGCTGGAGGAGGTCGGCACGGCACAGCGCATTCTGCAAAGAGACGACTTCCATCCGCCGGTCAACGAGCGCGATAAAAAATTCGCCGAATTCTGGAAGGATTACGACCCGCTGAAATAACCATTGAAGCTGCGAGGATAGGAGAATCTTTATATGAATTACGAACTGCTGAAAGAAAGAACCAACCGCGGCTGGAATACGTGGAACACACGCAATGTGCTTTCCTACGCCCATCTGCCGGAGGGGTTCACTATCAATCTTTGTCTGAAAGACTTCCGCTCTCACTTCCCGCTCCGTGAAAGCCTTATCGGCCGTCACGAAGAGCAGGAAGAGCAGATTTTTCCCGGTGCACGCTCATATGACGGCAGCTGCACCCAGCTGAACCTGAAATATTTCAGTCTCGAACTGGATGTGCGCACGGTGGCAGACCAGGATGAGCAGTATATTCTTGTCACGCCGATCAAAACCGGTCTCAAAATGCCGCTGCTCATCATTGAAGCCTGCCTGCTGTGGGGCAAGGAAGGCAGCGTTGCCAAGCAGAACGGCTGTCTGTACGGCGAATGCAGCGGCCGACGCTTTGAGATCTTCACCAACGGCACCGTTGTGGATACGCAGCACACCGGTTCCCTCTCCCCTTATATCGCCGTAAAACTGGACAAACCGCTGGTCGTCTCCACCCGTTCCTGCACAGTCGAACAGGCAGAAGCGCTGTATCAGGCGGCGAAGATCCGGCTGGATGCGGAAAACAACGCCTACGGCGTGCATTCGGAAAGCTATACCGCCATGAAAACCTGCCTTGCATGGGATACCATCTACGAGCCGGAGCATGCTCGCGTGTGCTCACCTGTTTCCCGTATCTGGAATCTCCAGTGGGGCGGTTATGTTCTGTTCGACTGGGACACCTACTTTGCCGCGCTGATGGCCTCGGTGGAAAACAAGGAACTGGCACAGCTGAACGCCATCGCCATCACCGATGAAGTCACAGAAAATGGTTTTGTTCCCAATTACGGCAGCGCCGACGATTACAAAACCCGGGATCGCTCCCAGCCGCCGGTGGGCTCCTTCGTCTGTCTGGAAATATTCAAGAAATGGCCGGAAAACTGGTTTCTGGAGCGGGTGTTCCCCACACTGCTCAGCTGGAACCGCTGGTTTGCCAAACACCGCATGACGGCAGAAGGCTATCTTTGCTGGGGTTCCGATCCATACACACCGGTCAACGACCGTCCGGGTGAATCCCGCTTCGTTCACGACTGGCAGGCCGCCGCATACGAAAGCGGCTTGGACAATTCCCCCATGTACGATGACATGGTTTTTGACGAAAAAACCAACCTGATGCAGCTGGCGGACGTTGGCCTGATGGGGCTTTACATCATGGACTGCCGGTGTCTTGCCGAGATTGCCTGCATTCTGGGAAAAACGGACGCCATTCCCGAACTGGATGCGCGCAAAGCCTGTGTAGAACAGGCGCTGCAGACGCTGTGGGATGACGAGTTCGGATTTTTCCTGAACAAAAATCTGACCGACGGCAGCCTTTCCCGCCGGATCTCCCCCACCAACCTGTACGCGCTTCAGTCCGCCCGCGTCAGCGAAGTGCAGAAGCGGCGCATGATGGATGAGCATTTCTACAATCCGGAGGAATTCTGGGGCGAATACATCATTCCCACCATCGCCCGCAATGACCCCGCCTTCCCCGAACACGGCTACTGGCGCGGACGCATTTGGGCTCCCACCAACTTCCTTGCCTACGCTGCCATGAAATATGCCGGTCTGAAAAAGGAATGCGGCGACCTTGCCAAAAAATCCGAGGAGCTGATCCTGAAGGAATGGCGGCTGCACGGCCATGTGCATGAAAACTACAGCTGCTATGACGGTCTGGGCTGCGGACTGCACTGGAGCGACAAATTCTATCACTGGGGCGGCCTGCTGGCCTACATCGCGCTGGACAACGAAGAAAACAAGTAAAGCTGTTTTCCGGCAGCCTCGCTCCGACGGTTCCGCAAACAAAACTGTTCTGTACACAAAAAGACCGCCCGGTCGTTCTCCTGTGGAGAACCCCCGGACGGTCTTTTTACGTCATGGATTCGAATCAGCCGTCGATGGCGTCCTTCAGAGCCTTGCCAGCCTTGAAAGCGGGAACCTTGTGAGCAGCGATCTCGATCTTCTCGCCGTTGCTGGGGTTGACGCTGGTGCGGGCGGCGCGCTCGCGGACCTCGAAAGTGCCAAAACCGATCAGAGAAACCTTCTCGCCGTTGACCAGAGCAGCGGTGATGGCCTCCAGAGCAGCGTTAACAGCTTTATCAGCATTCTTCTTCTCGATGCCGGCGTCGGCAGCGACTTTAGCAATCAGTTCAGCTTTCGTCATTGTTACTTTCCTCCAAATATCAAATAAAATCTATATTTCCATGAGTTTCCGCAGCACAGACGGCTGCTGCTCAAAGAATACTTATTTTGCCTGTTCCCATGCCTGCAAAAGCTCGGCAGCGGTACAGTCCTCCATGGCTTTTCCATCGGCAAGAAGCGTTTGTTCCACACAGGTCAGTCGGGCCGTAAAACGGTTGGTTGCATCGGTAAGCGCCTGTTCGGCTTCCAGATCCAGCAGACGCCCCAGATTGGTCAGGCTGAACAGCGCGTCGCCAAACTCATCGGCAAGATGCTCTTTATTCTGCGGGGTCTCCATCGCTTCTTTCAGCTCGCCCAGTTCTTCCTCCAGATCCGCCAGTGCCGCTTTGGCATCCGGCCATGTAAAGCCGTGCCTTCCCGCGCGCTTTTGCACCTTGCTGGCACGCATCAGCGCCGGCAGTGCAGCCGGGACGGCCGCGATATCCTGCTGTGCGGTGTGGATATCCTTTTCCACATCCTTCAGCTTGTCCCATTTTTCCAGCACCTGTTCGGAGGTACGCGCTCCGTCCGCCTGCGCAGTAAACACATGCGGATGGCGGTAGATCAGCTTTTTGCAGATCTCATCGCAGACGTCGTCAAAATCAAACACGCCGTTTTCGGCTTCGATCTGTGCGTGAAACACCACCTGCAGCAGCACGTCGCCCAGCTCCTCGCGCAGCATGGCGGCACTGCCTTTGTCGATGGCGTCCACCGTTTCGTAGGTTTCCTCGATGAGGCCGGAACGCAGCGAGCGGTGATCCTGTTCGCGGTCCCACGGGCAGCCGTCCGGCGCACGAAGCAGCCGCACGATCTCCACCAGATCCTCGATGCGGTAACATTCTTTTCTCTCAAAGGGCTGCATAGTTCCCTCCCAAGAAAAAGCGGCCTTTCAATTATAGCCGAAAGCGCCGCCTTTTGCAAGATATTCGTACAATAAATTGTCGTTTTTTCGTGATTTTACTGCGATTTAACGCGATTTTTCAGCGTGATGTGTCACCGGTGTCTCCTGTCCGTACTGCAATGTGCAGCCGGCCGTCCCTGCGCACGACCATCACTGCAGCATTGGTTTTACAGTTTTGCGCCGCACTTAGCGCAAAACATGGCATCGGAGCCATGCTCCGCGCCGCACACCGTGCAAAACGCACCTTTCTCTTCCACAACAGGCTCCGCATCAACCGCTTCGCCGTCCAGCGCATTCAGCTGCTCCAGCAGATAATCAATTCTGGCGATGCTTTCCGCCATGGCGGATTCATGGTCGGCGCCCATACGCACCTGATTGTAATAATAAGCGCCCAGCTGACGCTGCGTTTTGTTCAGTTCATTTTCCAGCGAAAGGCGGTCATACGTTTCCTTGCCTTTCTGCGCAACATAATTCACGCCCTGTACGGCCTTCTGAGCCAGTTCGGCGGCAGTTTCCTGCAGTTTTGAAAAATCAAATGCCATAGGAGTCCTTCCTTTCTCCGGCTGTGTGCCGGCAGTACGTTTTTCTTTGTTCCCCGCCGGAGGAACGGTAAACAGTATACACCATTTCACAAATTCTGGCAAGGACTTCCGCCTGTACAGTCCGTGAAACGGCGCATTTTTCACATTTTCGCTATTCAGCCAAGGAATTCACGCAGCATGGAGTTCTGCGGAAGCCACTGTTCAAGCGGTGCATCGCACAGCGCAAACACCTGCGCCAGCTTTTCCAGCTGCTGCGTGGCAGGCGTGCCGTCACAATACTGCGCCGCCATCGCCTGCACCTGCGGCGCAAGACACTGGATCTCATAGCTGAAGGAGGTGTCCAGCACATAATCCGCAAAAGGCTTGAAGATGCGGATGTACTTATCCTCCCCTTCCAGCACGCCGGGCCACATCTGCAGCGTCTTTACCGGCGAGTGTCCGCGGGTGCGGTTGTCCCGCACCATGCGGCGCGCAAGACGCACATCCCGCGTGGGCAGCACCCGCTGCCCGGCAAGGGCGTATTCCTCCCGCAGACCGGCATAGATCTTGAACACCTTATCCTGCGGCAGGGCGTTGGTCAGGCAGGGATTGTGCGCATGGATGCCCTCCACGATGAGGACGCCGCTGCCGATGGATAACGGCTTGTACTCCGCCCTGCGGTGCTCGGTAAGAAAGTCGAACTGCGGCAGCATGGTACTGCCGGTGGCTACCACCTCGGCAAGGCAGGTGTTGATCAGCGGAATATCCAGCGCCGTGACGTTTTCATAGTCCTTGCTGCCATCGGGCAGACGGGGGTACCGGTCCGGATCCAGAAAGAAATCATCCAGACTGATGACCTGCGCCACAACTCCCTTTGCCTGCAGATTTTCGGCGATTTTATGGGAGGTTGTGGTCTTACCGCTGCCGGAAGGCCCCGTCAGCATGACAAGATGCCGCCCGCTCTGCAGCACGGCGTCCGTCGCGGCGTCAATACGTGCTGCATATTCCGTCTCACAGGTATTTACAAACAGTTGGCCTGTCCGGGAGGCCACATTGATGAGCGAAAGCTCAACCAAGCGTTTTGGGATCCATTTCACCGCCATAAAAAACATCTACCCCCTCTTTTTTCTTTAGGATGGCATCAAAATCCCGTACATATTCCAAGGGATATTTAAAGTTGAAGATACGTTCCAGTTTCTTGCCGCCGGCAGCTTTCAGTTTGGTAACGCCGCCCGCGCCTGCCGAAAAGATGCTGTGCAGCTCTTCCATGATATAAATGTTATAAAGTCCTGCTTTGCCCGGCAGACAGAAGCCGGTGTTTTCCAGATTCTGCAGCGTACCCTTCTGCCGATACAGATAATAGGGCTGATAACCGGCTTCGGTGATCGCCTCGCAGTGCTGCACCATGGCCGCTACATCGTCATATGCGGCGGCGCGGTCTTCAATGACCAGATCGGACGCCCGTTTCAGTGTCAGTGTGTGCACGGTGACGTTTTCCGGCCGGAGCGCAAGCACCCGCTGCAGCGTATCGTCAAAGCCCGCCACGGTATCGCCCGGCAGACCGGCGATGAGGTCCATATTGATATTGTCATGCCCCACGCGGCGCGCAGCGGCAAAGCATTCCAGAACATCCTGCGCCGAATGGCGGCGGCCGATGTTTTTCAGCACCGCGTCCTGCAGGGTCTGCGGATTGATGGAAATACGGTCTGCGCCAAGCTCTTTTATCACATACAGCTTTTCCTCATCCGTACAATCGGGACGCCCCGCTTCCACCGTGTACTCCTGTACGGACTGCAGCGGGAAATGATCCCGGATGCACTGCATGATCGTGCGCAGCTGTGCCGCCGAAAGACTGGTAGGCGTACCGCCGCCCATATAGATGGTGCGCAGGTGCAGCCCAAGGCGGCTTGTCTGCCGTGCAATAAATACAAGCTCACGGCACAGCGCATCCACATAGGGCTGCACCAGATCGCGGCTGTTTTCGATGGTGCGGGAAACAAAGCTGCAGTAGCTGCACCGGCTTGGACAGAACGGAATGGAGACGTACAGGCTGTAGTCCTGCGGCTGTACGCTTTCCACCCAGCGGCGCTGGTTGTGCGCGGTCTGCACTGCCAGCGCCAGCTTGCGCTCGCTGACGCCATAGGTAGAGCGAAGATGCTGCGCGGCCTGCTCTTCGGTAAGGCCGCGATCCAGCTCGTTGTGTACAAGACGCACCGGCCGCACACCGGTAAGCATGCCCCACGGCGGCTGAATGCCGGTGACGCGCTGCAGCAGCCCGAACAGCAGGCAGCAGCCCTCGTACTCGGCCTTTTCCGCGCTTTGCAGGCGGGCTGTCTCCCACTGTGTTTTGCCGGCCTTGCGCAGCCCCGCCAGCAGGCGGCCGCCTGCACGGGGCGCTTCCCTGCCGGGAATGCGCACCACCACACAAGCATCCCTTACTTCGGCGGGTTCCTGCGTGATCTGCGCGCCGGGGAAAAACATACGGGCCAGATTTTCAAACTCATAGGTACTGACCGGCCCACGAACATAAATTTTCATACCGTATATTGCCTCGATCCTGCTTGATGGTTTACAAAGAGCCGTGTGCCTCGCGCATGGCATACCGCAGATACGGATTGCTCAGCTTCTCCTGCGCCACGGTGGAAAAATCACCGTGCCCGGGCAGGATCTGCAGCTCTTCCGAAAGAGTCTGTGCCATGCGGCGGAGAGAAGCGCAAAGCACCGCGCCGTCACCACCGGAAAGATCGGTACGGCCCACGGAACCGGCGAACAGGGTGTCGCCCGCAAACAGCACATCCCCGCACACAAGGCAGGTGCTGCCGAGGGTATGGCCGGGCGTCACCACCGGCTGCAGCAAAAGATCGCCAAAGGTCAGCGGTTCTTCGGTATAAGAACGCTCCGCCGCAAGGCCGAACTGCGCCTGATCCGCCTGCGCCAGCCACACCGGCACGTCAAAGGCCCCGCGCAGCTGTGTCAGCTGCTCCACATGGTCATGGTGGCCGTGGGTAAGCAGCACCGCACACAGTGCCGCATTGCATTTATCCAACAGCGCACGCACCTGCTGCGGCGTGACGGAGGCATCCACCAGAACAGCGGCGCGTTTGCCTTCCGCTGCGGGCGCATCCCCGATGACAAGATAGCAGTTTGTATAATACGGCGCTTTGCCGTGCATGGGATAGATGGTCATGGCAGCCTCCTTTTAAGCGTTGTGCGACCCATGCCGCGGACGGTTCCAGTCCTCGGAGTCCAGCACCAGTGTGATAGGACCGTCGTTCACCAGCTCCACCTGCATCTCGGCACCGAACTCACCGGTTTTCACCTCTTTTAAGCTCTGCTTTTTCAGCGCGGCCACAAAGCCTTCGTACAGGTCAATGCTCAGCGGCGGTTTTGCAGCATTGATAAAGCTGGGACGGCGGCCCTTGCGGGTATCCGCCTGCAGGGTAAAGTTGGAAACCACCAGCGCGGACAGGCCAAGCTCGGCAGCGGAAAGATTCAGATCGCCGTCGGCGTCATCAAAGATGCGCAGCTCGGCGCATTTCTGCGCCATTTTTTCGGCAATGGCAGCGTCATCCGTCACCGAAACGCCCACCAGCAAAAGCAGGCCCGGGCCGATGGTGCGGGTCTCGCCGCCGTTGATGGTAACGCCCGCACGGGCAACGCGCTGTAATACGACTTTCATGGTAAAACCGTCCTTTCGTGGAGAAAAAGCAGCGCAGAGAGGCTGACCGCCCTGCGCCGCCATCGTGTTTACACACGGGTGATGTTGGTGATATGCCGGATCTTGCGCAGACGCTCGATGACGTTGCTGAGGTGCTCGGCGTTATTGACGGCGATGGTAATGCTCATCTGCATGCGGCCATCCCGGGTGTTGCGCATATTCATGGCGCTGACAGGCACGCGCATATTGCCCAGCTGCGTGGTCACCTCGGAAATACACTTGACGCTGTCCAGACTGATGATCTCCAGCGTGGCGGTAAAGGTCTCGCGGACGCTGGCCTCCCAGTGCGCCCGGACCCAGCGGGGCGAGTCGTCGATATTCTGCACATTGGCGCAGTCTTTTTTGTGAATGGACACGCCAAAGCCGCGGGTGATAAAGCCGATGATCTCATCACCGGGCAGCGGCGAGCAGCATTTGGAGAACTTGACAAGACAGTTGTCGATGCCTTCCACCACAACGCCGTTGGAGCTTTTGCTGGTCTTTTTGGGGATCTGGAACACCTCGGCCGGATCGGCGGTTTTGAGGACGCGGTTGTACTCCTCCTTGATGCGCACGATCAGCTTGGACATGAGGATGCCGCCGTAGCCCAGTGCCGCATACAACTCTTCGATGGTGTTCAGACGCATCTTTTTAGCGATCTCCGTCATGAAGCCCTCGTATTTGTCGTCCGGGATGCTGATGAGGTTGCGGCGCAGCTCTTTTTCCAGCGCAGCCTTACCCTCGGCGATGTTCTCTTCCTTGCGCTCCTTCTTGAACCATGTGCGGATCTTGTTTTTTGCCTCGCTGGTGGTGGCCACCTTCAGCCAGTCGCGGCTGGGCCCCTTGTTGGCAGGGCCGGTGACGATCTCGATGATCTCACCGGTCTGCACCTTGTGCTCAATGGGCACCATTTTGCCGTTGAGCTTGGCGCCGATCATGCGGTTGCCGACGGCGGAATGGATGGCGTAGGCAAAGTCGATGATGGTGGCACCGGCCGGCAGACTGATGACGTCACCCTTGGGAGTGAACACAAAAACCTCTTCGGGAAGAAGATCGCTTTTGATGTTGCGCAACAGGTCCTCGGTGTCCTCGCTGTCGCGCTGGGTCTCCAGCAGCTGACGCACCCACACAAGGCGCTCGTCCAGCGTGCGGTTGTTTCCACCGCCGTCCTTGTATTTCCAGTGAGCGGCAACGCCGTACTCGGCCGTCTGGTGCATCTCCCATGTACGGATCTGCACCTCGAAGGGGATACCCTCATGCCCCAGCACCGTGGTGTGCAGGCTTTTGTAGCCGTTGGGCTTGGGGGTGGAGATATAATCCTTGAAGCGGTTGGGCAGCGGGTGGTACATATCGTGGATCACGCCCAGCGCATTGTAGCATTCCGCCACATTGTCCAGGAAAATGCGCACGGCGTAAATATCGTAGATCTCGGCAAACTCCTTGTTGTGCATATACATTTTACGGTAGATGCCGTAAATGCTTTTGAGGCGGTATTCCAGATGCGCCTTGGGCATGCCGTTCTCCTGCAGACGAACCTTGATGGAGTTGGAGATCTTCTCCAGAAACTCACCGGCGCTGTTCTTTTCGATCAGGCCTTTGATCTCATTGTAGCCGATGGGATCAAGGTAGCGCAGAGCACGGTCTTCCAGCTCTTCCTTGACATGATAGATACCCAGACGATGGGCGATGGGGGCATAGACCTCCATCGTTTCCAGCGATTTATCCCGCTGCTTCTGCGGCGCCCATGCATCGCCGGTGCGCATGTTGTGCAGACGGTCACACAGCTTGATGACCATGACGCGGATATCCCGGCTCATGGCAAACAGCATTTTGCGCAGGTTTTCGGCCTGACGCTCCTCAATGGATGAGAAGTTGATCTGAGTCAGCTTGGTAACGCCGTCCACCAGCTGGGCAATATCCGGACCGAACTGTTGGGTCAGCTGCTCCAGCGTGACCTCGGTGTCCTCCACCACGTCGTGCAGAATGGCCGCGGCAAGCGTTTCGGTATCCATGCCCAGCTCCAGCAGCAGCTCCGCCACCGCAACGGGATGGGTGATATACGGCTCGCCGGATTTGCGGCACTGGCCTTTGTGCGATTCCTCCGCAAGCTTATACGCCTTGCGCAGCAGTTCAATGTCATAATTACGGGGCGAATCCGCCACCAGTTGTTCCAGCTCTTCAAAGCTTGCAATGTGGATCTGATTTTCCAAAACTCATTCCTCCAGACTTTTCAGCAGCACACTTTCGGAAAGTGCGCGCTTCTGACCGCCGGTGGGCGCAAACGCCCCGGTGGGCTGTACGGCTACGTGGGCCAGCTCCTGCAATGCATCCAGCGCGGCAAAAATCTTGCCTGCCCCCTGCCGCACCGCACCGCAGCGCAGCAGCAGCGGACGAAGATCCTGCTGAAAAACGCCGCCTGCGCCGATCTCGCGCCAGACACGGATGACATCCTCGCGGCTGGGGCGCAGCAGGCGTTTTTCCTCCGCCGTCAGCACCGCACCTGAGGTAAACCGGTTATAAAGCAGATATTCCTGCAGATAATTCTCGCCAAGTGCGCTGGGACGCAGCGCTTTGATGCGTCCGGAAATGGACGCCTGCGTGCCGCTTCGGTAAACCGAAAGCGCCAGCACTGCATCTACGACATCCCCTGTTTTATAGGGAAGCTGCGCGGGCGAGGTGCCGAACAGCACCGCCTGAAATGCCGCGCCGCCCTGCACAAAGCGCAGCCGCACATGGCGGCCTTCCGAAACGGGATAAACGCCTTCGATGCGGGCGTTTTCCAGCAGAAACTGCGGAGCGGGATTTCCGTTTCCAAAGGGCGCCAGCAGCGAAAGCTGTTCCACCTCTTCCACGGTGGTGCGGCCGGGGTGGAACTCACCGTCCACCGCAAGGGGCGGCGGCCCAAAGGTATGCGCCGCCGCATATTCGTTGATTTTCTGCACAAATGCAGGCAGATCCTCTTCCCGCATGGAAAGACCCGCAGCCAGATCGTGACCACCGAACCGTTCCAGCAGGTCGGAGCATTCTGCCATGGCGGAATGCAGCGAAAAACCCGCAAAACTGCGGCCGCTGCCGCGCACCAGACCGGTCTCGTCCACGGTGCAGACAATGGCCGGCTTACCGTAGCGTTCCACCAGACGGGAGGCCACGATGCCGATGACGCCCTGATGGTAATCGCGTCCCCACACTACCAGAACGGGCCGCTGCGCGGCGGCGGGGTCGTTGTCGATACGGTTGATCAGCTCTTCGGCAATGCTCTGTTCGATGGACTGCCGCTGCACATTGTATGCATTCAGCTGCTCCACCAGCTCTTCGGCCTCCTCCTCATCCTCGGTGATCAGAAGCTGCAGCGCATCGTCCGGCTTTTCCATACGGCCCGCAGCATTCAGCCGCGGCGCAAGGCCAAAAGAGATGTTTTCAGCAGAAAGAGGTTTATCCGCCAGTCCGCAGCCCGCCAGAAGCGCCTGCAGACCGCAGTGCTGGGTGGTTTCCAGACATTCCACACCCTGCCGCACCATGGTGCGGTTTTCTCCGGTGAGGGCCATCATATCCGCCACGGTACCCACCGCGACAAGATCGCCGTAATAGGGCAGCATCTCTTCGGGAGCGCAGCCCTCCAGCGCGCAGACCACCTTAAACGCCACGCCCACGCCGGAAAGATTTTTGGCAGGGCTTTCGTCGTCCACCCGCAGAGGATCCACCACCGCATATGCCTGCGGCAGTTCCGGCGGCGGCAGATGGTGGTCGGTGATGATGAGATCCAGCCCTCTTTCAGCGGCATAAGCCGCTTCTTCCACGGCGGAAATGCCGTTGTCCACCGTGAGGACCAGCTTTACGTTTTTGCGTACCAGAAGGTCGATCACATCTTTGGAAAGGCCGTAACCGTCGCCTTCACGACTGGGCAGCTTGTAAAAAACCGTCGCACCAAGGCTTTCCAGATAAGCCAGCATCAGCGCCGTTGCGGTAACGCCGTCCACATCATAGTCGCCGTAAATGACGATCCGCTCGCCGTTGTCCACGGCGCGCTGCACACGCTCCACAAGACGGTCCATATCCCGCATGAGCATGGGATCAGACAAAGCTTCTCCCTCGCCCAGAAGCGCGGCGGCCTGCTGCACATCCGCACAGCCACGGGCGGCCAGCACCTGCGCGGGAAGCTGGCCTATGCCAAGTTCCTGCGAAAGGCGGCTCACCTGCTGCGGCGCCGGGGAAAGGATCTGCCATTTACGGTAAACCATGTTCTATCTCCAAGTCGTTAAAATCTTTTTTCGTTTTGCGGCGTTTACAGCGAAGGCGCTGCCGCCGCAATAAGCGCACGCGCCGCACGGATGCCGTCCACGGCAGCGCTCATAATGCCGCCGGCATAACCGGCACCCTCACCCGTGGGGTAAAGCCCCGCCAGCTGCGGGCTTTGCAGTGTATCGGGGTCGCGCGGCAGCCGCACAGGGCTGCTGGTACGGGTCTCGACGCCGGTGAGGATGGCATCCGGCCCTGCATAGCCGCGGATGCGGCGGTCGAAATCCCGCAGACCGGCCTGCAGCGCACCGGTCAGCTCGCTGCCGAACAGTTCGCCCAGATCCGCCGCCTGTACCCCCAGAGGGTAGGTGGGCTGCACCGTGCCGATTTTCAGTTGGGCACGGCCTTCCAGAAAGGCGGTGACATTCTGCGCCGGTGCGCGGTAATTGCCGCCGCCCAGCTGCCAGGCGTGCTTTTCCAGCCGGCGCTGAAACGCGATCGCTTTGGCGGGATCGCCGCCAAAATCCTTTTCATCCACCGAGACCACCACCGCCGCATTGGCGTTGGCACCGTCGCGGGCGTGGAAGCTCATACCGTTGGTGACCACGGTATCCGGCTCGCTGGCCGCAGCCACCACCTGCCCGCCGGGACACATACAGAACGTATACACCCCTCGGCCGCCGACATGGCTGGATAGCTGATATTCTCCGCGGGGCAGATCGGGATGACCCGCAGCTTCGTGAAAAAGCGCCTGTTCAATATCGGCCTGCCGGTGCTCGGCACGAAAACCTACGCTGAACGGCTTGCATTGCAGAGTGAGACCGCATTTCTGCAGCATATCGAAGGTATCCCGCGCGGAATGCCCCGGCGCCAGGATCAGTGCCTGTGCCGCAATGGTACCTGCAGTGGTCTCGACCGCCGTCAGCCTGCCGTTTTTCTGCACGAGACCGGTGAGCTGTGTTTCAAACAGAACCTGGCCTCCCATGCGCTGGATCTCGCGGCGGATGCTGACGATGACGTCCCGCAGCAGGTCCGTACCGATATGAGGCTTCTGCCGGATGGCGATCTCTGCCGGAGCACCGTGTTCCAACAGCGTGCGCGTAACGATACCGCACAGAGGGTCGTTGATGCGGGTGGTGAGCTTACCGTCCGAAAACGTGCCCGCGCCGCCTTCGCCGAACTGGATGTTGGCGTTTTCGTTCAGGACTCCGTTTTCAAAAAAATTCTGTACAGCCTGCATACGGGCGCCCACCTCGGGGCCGCGTTCCAGCACGATGGGGCGAT
>CAZYRD010000043.1:0-14938 GCA_964649475.1 uncultured Faecalibacterium sp. | reverse complement strand
TATCAGCAGATAGTAAAGCGGACGCACGCTGTCGCCCAGCGCCCGCAGAATACCCATGCAGCTGTTGTACAGGATCACCGTGCTGACGCCGCCGAAATACACGCGGAAATACGCCAGAGACTGCGGCAGAACACTTTCGGGGGTGTTCATCCAGCGCAGCATCTGCGGCACCAGAAGCAGGCCCACCACAGTACCCGCCGCCGAAGCGAGCAGGCTGAACAGGAAATTGTTGTGGATCGCTTAATAATATTGGGCTCATCCTTTGCCCCGTAGTAGCGGGAGATGACAACGCCGCCGCCCATGGCGATGCCGTTGAACAGGCCGATGACCAGAAAGGTCAGGCTGCCGCCGCTGGAAACCGCCGCAAAGGCGTCGTTGCTGCAGAAATTGCCGATGACCCAGGAGTCCGCCATATGGTAAAACTGCTGCAGCAGCTGTCCGAAGAACAGCGGCAGTGCAAAGCGCAGCAGCCCGACCGCCACAGAGCCCTGCGTCAGATCGACTCTGGTTTTTTCCTTTTTGACAGCCGCTCCGGAATGGAATGACACGGTTTGATCGCTTCCTTTTCTTTTTATTACACAAAAACTTCTTGCACGAAAACAGGCCGCCGCGCATCCCCGCACCGGGGCAGAACACGACAGCCTGCACATTATATCACATTACCGCATGCACGGCAAGGTCAAACCACCGCACAAAAAGCAGAAAAACCACAGAATGCCCCTTCAAAACGCCGTTAAGCCATATGTTTTTTGATGAAATGCATATAGGAGAGCCAGTCGCTGCGGCCGAGGAAATGGACGCCGCCGCGCAGATGGTAACCGATATCACCGGCGGAGAAATCGTCGCCGGGAACGGCAGGCTCACGGCTGCCCAGATAACCGGAACGACCGTGCAGCTCCCATGCGGGGGAGGCGCCGATGCAGGAGGCCTGTTCGTGCGTGGGCGCGGCCCAGAAGTCCTCCTGCGCCGAGCCGACACAGACATACCGCGGCGCAATGGCGGCAAGCAGAAAATGCTGGTCAAAGGGCATCTCCTCCGCACGGTCCACCCATTCGCGGTATTTTTCGCAGAACCAGTAGGGGAAGATGGTGGTGATCTGCTTCACCATCTCGTTGCCCTCCACCTTGCCGCGCTCGTAGGCGGCGCCGCTGCAGCCGGAGTCGTTGGAGATACCGAAGCGGACGCGCTCGTCCTGTGCGGCGCACCACAGCGCCGTTTTGCCAAGGCGGGAATGTCCGATGACCGCCACGTTGGCAGCGTCGAACTCCGGACGGGTGAGCAGGTAGTCCAGCGCGCGGCTGGCCGCAAACGCCCACATGCCGATCTTGCCCCACGTGTATACGCTGCGGTCGTACATGGCGGCAAGGCCGCTCGAAAAATCGCCGTTGTCGGCGGTGACGTCGTTGTAATGGATGACCGCCAGCGCGAAGCCGTTGTCGACGATCTCCTCGGCGGGGTAGTACTTGTCGTACACGTCCGCACGGAAGTTGATGAGCACAAACAGCGGCACGGGCTTTTCACTTTTGGGCACAAACAGGTGCATCGGGAAAGAAAACGGCCCGTTGTCCGTCTCAAAGCCGATGGTCAGCCGTTCCAGCACGGCGCGGCCGCTGCAGCAGGGCTCCTCTTTCGAAACCAACGTTCCGGTCACCTTTGCGGGCGCCGCAGGCGAAACGCCGTACTCCTCCCGGCGCAGAATGTTCAGCAGCTCTTCGCGGCGGGCGGGCCACTGGGCGGGGTCGCTGACGGGGGTACCGTCGGCAAAGCGAAGCAGTTCAGGTTCAAAACGCATGGGCAAAGCCTCCTTTTTTCGGTATGTCTATCCGGGCGGCGTGCGGCCCGGCAGCTTTTGCAAAAAACGACTGCGGATAAGGCGCTTCTGCAAGCGGTCAATCCCAGAAATCATCCACCTTATCGGAAAGATGACACAGGGCTTCCAGCCAGCTTTCGGCGGTGTCCTCCCGCCGCAGGTAGGCAAGCACCTCCTGCACGTCGCCAAGCTTCATGTAGTTGGTGTACTGCCGGTCGGTGTCCTTGCGGACGGCGCCCATCTGCACGGCAAAGCGCTCGCCCTCGCGGACCGGGGCACAGAAGATCATCTGCCCCTTGTTTTTGGTGCCGGGCATTTCAAACCCGATCCGCAGCGTTTTGGGCTTTTCGCCTGCGGCCAGACTTTTTTCCAGCTCCTGCGTCAGGATCGCACGTCCTTTGGCGATATACCCCAGCACGGTGTCAATATCCTTTTGTTTTTTCAGCACGGCCGTTTCCTCCTTTTCCTCACAGCGAAAAATCGCAGTTTTCCGCCCGGACGCCGGAAATATCCAGCACACCCGGGATCGGTTCCACCTCCACCTTCAGCGGCCTGCCGGTATACCGCACATTGTCGAAGCAGACGTTGCGGTAGGCCAGATGAAAACCGGAGAGATCCTCCGCCGGTGCAAAGCCCTGATTGCCGGTGAAGCAGCCCAGCTTCATGGCGTGGATGTTGACCAGCCACGGCACAAACCCACCCTGCGGAATGTATTCCGGATGCTCCGGGCTCTGGATCTGCGGTACGGGATAGTCCTGCGCGCCCTCCACAAAAATACCGGTATAGGAAACGTTCTCCACCAGCGTGGTGCCGCTGCCGTACCACGTGCTGATGGCGATGACCATCTGATCCAGATGGATGACGCGGATGTTTTTGAAGGTGATATTGCGCACCGCGCAGGGCCTGTCACCGCACCAGATCTCCAGCGCCTTGCCCCAGTCGCACCACAGCACGCAGTTTTCCACCACGATGTTTTCAACGTCCTGTTCCTCCCCGATCAGATAGGGCGCACGGGCGACGAAGCAGTCGTCAAACGACCGGATAAAGCTGTTTTTCACCGTCACATTGCGGGAGGCGCAGACGTCGATGCCATCCGCGTTATAGCGCCACTGGCCCACCAGCTTGATGTTGTCCATGGTGACGTTTTCGCAGTGATTGCGCAGGATGACCGACCAGCGCATGGAATCCACCAGCGTGATGCCCTCCACCGTCACGCTGCGGCAGCCCCACAGAATGAGGTTGGCACAGGTCAGGCTGGGGCGCAGCACCTCCGGCTCGTAAACACCTTTCGCTTCCAGTGCATCGCGGATCTCATGCCCGTCGGGTTCCGGGTCGTTTTCGCGGCGGTAGGGCGAGGAATCCAGCACGCCGCGGCCGCAGATGCGGATGTCACAGGCGTCCTTGGCAAAGATGGTGCCGTACACCCACGCCCCCTCTTCCAGATACAGGGTCTGGCCGCTTTCCAGCCAGATGAGCCCCGCGGTGTGCACGCCGGGGCCGTAGTGCAGCACGTTCCCCTGAGGGCGCTGACAGACCGGATTGACGAATACATGCAGCGCATTGTGCGGGCCGTCCGGCTCAAAGGTGAACTGCATGGGCTGTTCCGCCGTCAGCGTGACGGCGTTGCCGCTGCGGACATCGTGCAGGTCGTACGCCTGCGGACGCAGCAGATAGCTTTCAAAGCCCTCTTCCACCGTGATGGTCAGCTCGGCGGCGGCGTCCGTGTCCACCGTGACGAAAAAAGCGGGTTCCGTCTGCGCTTTATCACGCTGCTGCCCCGCCCACACCCGGTTGAACGGCATGGCGGAAACCGTGACCCCGTGCACCGGCAGCTCTTTGCCGTCGCAGAAAACCTTGTAATGTTTCATTGCTTTTCCTCCGCGCCCATGCGCCCTCAGTTCTGCTTGCGCACCACTTCGTATTCATCATTGAAGCGGAAATACGGGCAGTTCCACCGCGCACCGCTTAAAAAACGGCTCATATCGTCCTCGTCCAGATCCATCTGGCAGTAAAAACAGCCCAGCTGTTCATCAAACACATAGTTCCAGCACTGTTCGCAATCCTGCATGATGCACGCTCCATTCTCTGCAATCGCTTCGGGTGCAGCCCCCCTTCTGTGCTGATTATAGCACGCTTTTTTTCAAAATGCCATACCCTTGTAATTTTACATAAAACAGGCTACAATAAAGAAAATGCGGTTTTCCCGCAGGGAACGGAATGCAGAAAGGAACGGGCAGGTTTTATGACACTGGAACAGGTGATGCGGCAGAAAAATTTTGTGGTGGCCGGCAACACGCTGGAGGCCGGCAAACCGGCGCGGGAGATCAAAGAGAAGCTGCTGGAGCACGGATATTCCGTGCACTGCGTGGGCAAGGAGCTTGCCTCGCTGAACGATGTGCCCGGTGACGTCGACGTGCTGGATCTGTGCATCCACCCGGCAAAGGGGCTGAAGCTGCTGCAGGAGTGCAGGCGGCCCTTTGGGTTTGTGGTCATCCAGCCCGGTGCCGAAAGCGACGAGCTGTGCGCATGGCTGCAGGCAAACGGCCACCCCTACCGCCACGGCTGCCTGCTGGTGGCCATGCGGCTGTACGCCGGAGACCGTGCCGTGTGGGACTGACCGCACCCTCGTAGGCTGTTGTTTCTCTCTTTTTTCTCTTTTGAACCAAGTAAAAAGTCCGTCCGCACCAAGTGTGCAGACGGACATTTTTATAGTTATTGCGTGCCGAAACGGGCGTGCACCGCGGCAGCAAGGCCGTCGGCATAGCCCTGCGGGTCATTCAGAAGCCGTTCCAGCTCGGAGTCCAGCGTGATGTACCCCAGCTCGCACAGGTAGCTTTCCACGCCAACAGCGCTGTCGCGGTACAGGTTTTCGCCGTAGTGCGGGTGCCGGCCGTCGATGTACGCGCCGGTAAGGCGGCCGCCGGTCTCGCGGATGATGTAGTAATAGTTTGTCCCGGCGGGAATATCGTAGGGGGTAAAGTTGAACTCGTACCCTTCGGCGGCAAGCTCATCGGAATCCCCCTGCGTGAACACGCGGCAGAACACGCCGTCCACGACCTTATAGCTGGCCATGGTGGAAACATAGCTGCCCGCGTGCTGCGCAACGCTTTGCGCAAGCTGTGCGGCAAAGGTGTAATCCATGTTGTCGGCGGCGTAGATCTGCACGCCGCCCTGATCGTCCTCCATATAGCCGTCGTAGCTGTTGAGATGGACGGACAGGCACAGCTTGGCGCCGCTGCCCGCCGTCACATTGACGCGGCCGTCCTCGTCGTACATGGTGTAGGCCATCATGGTTTTCGGATCCTCTGTGCCGTCACGGGTGATGAGCACCTTGTACCCCATCTCCTCCAGCGCCTGCTTGGTGCGCAGGGCGATGTCCAGTACGATCTCCGCCTCGTAATACCACATATTGTTGCTGAGGCTGCCTGCATCGGTGCCGCCGTGACCGGGGTCGATGACGATATCGTACACGTCCTCCGGCAGCGGGGCGGCTGCGCAGCTCAGGTGCAGACCGGACTGTTCGGCAAGCGCTTCGTCCGCAAACCGCATCGTCTGCTGTTCCAGCACAATGCGCCGGTTGGTGCCGTTTTGGGTCACCGTGTAATAAGTAAACGGCAGGTCGGCAGCGGTCTGCTGCGAAAGAGTCAGACCGTAATCCGACGGAACAGCCTGCCCGTCGGCACCGGGCACTGTGACCCGAAGCAGCAGCCAGCCCTCCGCTTCGGCAAGGGGCTCCAGCTCCATGCCGTCGTTCAGTTTTTCCGTATTGGAAAACGTCATCACGCCCTCTGCAGTCTCAAAGCGCAGCGGCCAGCTTTGCTGCACGCCCTCCATGGTGTACCACAGCAGCTCGGCGCTCTGCGGCTGCATTTCCGCCGCAAGCGCCAGCGTGCCCTCCAGACCCAGATGGGTACCGTAGATAAACGCCTTTGTCAGCGATGCCTGACCGGCAAGCTCCGCGTCGATATTGAACTGTGGCTGGGGCGCCAGCGTCTGCTGCGCGTCCGGTAAAAGAGAGCCGTCCGGCTCCGCCTGCGGCTTTGAAAAAAGGAACACCGCGGCTGCGGCGGCAGCCAGCACCAGCACAAAAGCGGCCAGCCTTCTGCGGCGGTATCTGCGTGCAGCAGAAGGGGATCTGCTGTAAGGCTTTCGGGTCGTTCGCGGCATAGAGAAAGTCTCCTTTCACCGGCGGCAGCACGGTGTTGTTCGGCGGGGTGGATTTGTCGTTTATTATATCATACAAACCGGCAAAATGGTACCCGCTTCACGGAATTTCATCTTTGTAACCATTTGGTAAACGGTATGCCGCTCAAAGTTTCTTCACCACAAAAGCTTTACATATTCGCAGATTGCGTATAAAATAAAACTGGATGACAGCTGCGGGAGGGATCGGCCATGAAAAAACAGAAAGTCAACTGGGGACGGCTGATCGGCCGGCTGCTGCAGGACAGTGCGGGCGGTTTTGAGGGCGGTTTCCGCGTGGATGAAAACGGCCGTCTCGTGGAAGACTATCCGGAAACGGACGATGTGCAGGACACCGCCGCTTACCTTGCCCAGCTGGCAAGCACCGGCGAGCTGCCGCAGGCGGAGGCTGCGGATGATATATCCGCGGATGATATATCCGCAGTTGATTTATCTGCAAATGATTTTTCCGTTTTTGAATGAATACACAGCAAAGGAGCAGTGATCTATGTTCTGGATCGATCAATGGTATCTTATTCTGGTGGTACCCGCCATGCTGCTGGGCTTCTGGGCACAGCACAAGGTCAACTCCACCTATCGGCAATATTCCGCCCTGCACAACGCCCGCGGGCTGACCGGCGCACAGACGGCACGGATGATTCTGGATGACAACGGCCTGCACCACATTGCCGTTGTGCGGGTGGCGGGCGAGCTTACCGACCACTACGACCCGAAGGAGCAGGTGGTCCGTCTGAGCGACAGCACCTACGCGTCCACCTCGGTGGCGGCGCTGGGCGTTGCCGCGCACGAGACCGGCCACGCCGTGCAGCACGCCACCGGCTACGGCCCGCTGCAGCTGCGCACCGCCATTGTACCGGTGACGCGCATCGGCAGCCAGATCTCCCCTCTCCTTATCATTCTGGGCGTTATTCTCGGCATGCAGCCGCTGGTGAAGTTCGGCATCATCCTGTTTTCTCTGGTGGCGCTGTTTCAGCTGATCACTCTGCCGGTGGAATACAACGCCAGCCGCCGGGCGCTTGCCACGCTGAACAGCGGTATACTGACCGCCGAGGAGACCAGTGGCGCCGCCCGCGTACTGGACGCCGCTGCGCTGACCTACGTGGCGGCGCTCATCACCTCCATTGCACAGCTTCTGCGGCTGATCCTGCTGTACGGCGGCAACCGCCGCAGAGATTAAAAGACGCCGTTTTTCACGTTTACTGATCCGGAAGGAGCCTTTTATGGGAAGCATCACCATTCAGAAAGAGACCACGCCCGACCCCATCAGCCTGATCGGCCGGGAGGCAGGCGTGTGCTGGGGCGCGGACATCACTGACGCACAGAAAAACTACAGACGCGGCACGGACTGCCTTGCCGCCGGACACGGCCGCACCTGGGAGTATCCACAGGTGTACATGGTTCTGGAGGGTTACTCCGCCAGGGTCATCCGCGAGCTGTACACCCACATCGGCGGCGCCCCCACCCGTCTGCAGGCCTCCACACGGTACATCAATTACCAGAAAGGCTTCGGCTATGTGACGCCGCCCTCCGTTGCACGCGACCCGGAGGCCGGCGCCGTTTACGACGGGGCCATGGCCGCCATCACCGCCGCCATGCAGAAGCTGGAAGCGCTGGGCATCCCCCGCGAGGACTGCGGCATGCTTCTGCCGCTTGGCATGGAAAGCAAGGTGGTGCTGCGCACCAATCTGCGCAATCTGATCGACATGGCGCACCAGCGGATGTGCACCCGCGCCTACTGGGAGTACCGCGCCCTGATGAAAGATCTGGTCACTGCGCTGGGCGAGTATTCCGAAGAATGGAAAATACTGGCCGAAACGTATTTTGCACCCAAATGTGAAGTGACCGGCTTCTGCACCGAGACCTGCTGCTGCGGCAGAAAGCCCCGCCGGTAACGGCAGGCGGGAAAGAGCAGACCGATAACCCATAATTTGCAGGAGTGACTTTATGAAGATAGAAATCAACCCAAACGGGATCTGGTATCATGGTTCCAATATAATTTTTTCAGAATTAAGACCCAGCAGCACCATTACACAATGGAGAGAACTTGCGGAAGCATTTTCTCATAAGCCTGTTTGTCTGGGCTATGATGATCATGGAAATATTTTTCATGACGGGACCGCGAAAGGGTATTTGTATATTATTGATGAACCGATTGAAGTCGGGGTCGATATATACCAGCATCCGCGGACAACAATGGATGAAAACGCAGAATTTTTGACAAAGCGCCCCTTAAAGGTAAAAATGCTCCGTGAGTGTTGAGTTCCAACTTATCGTACAAATATAAAACGCATTTTCATACACCTTTTCGGTACTTGTGTCACTGTATATTCCTGCACCGGCCGATAACACAAAACACGGGACGTCCCTCGCGGAACATCCCGTGTTTTTTCATTTTTCTTGCGGTGCGGCGTCTGCTTCGGCCGCTTTTTTCTTTTTGCGGGGGCGCATAAACGCCGGCAGCTCCACCAGCACGACGCCCACGGCGACCAGCGTCAGCAAACCGCGGTCCGTCTGCGCAAAGGCCAGCCAGCCGCCGTAGTGCGGAACGCTGCCCTGCACATGGCCCAGCATCTGGTCCAGCGGGACACCGGCGGCCAGCACCTGTTTTTCCTGCGGGAGGCCGATATCGAAATTATCCTCCCGTGCGGCCAGCACAATGCCGAAAACCGTCTCGCCGTCCAGACGGCAGGCGGAAAGATCATCCAGGATATATTTTTCCGACTGCTTCAGCAGCACAAGGCTGCCCTTGGGCGGCAGAGGGGCTGCCGTTTCCTCCGTAACTGTCGCCACGGTATACCCGCGGAAAACCGGATTGCCGGTGTTCTGCCATTCGGCCGCAGCGCGCAGCGTCACCGCCGGCACAAGCAGCGCCAGCACCGCCAGCACGCACACGCCGTTGAGCAGGGCGGCGCACCGGCGCAGAATACGCAGGGCCAGTTCCATTGCGAAAACTCCTTTAACGCTTATTTCCGGTCAGGAATCATTCCTGTACACCGGCCGGGGCCTCAAACAGGTCTTCACACACCTCGTCCAGACAGTAGCGGGTGCGCAGCCACGGTCCGCGGTCGATCCATTTGCCGTTGGTGAAGTCGGGGAAATCCACTGCGGTGCTGCCCTGTGCAATGGATTTTTCACTGAGGACCGTCACCGCCATCCATGCGGCGGCGTCGTACACGTCGGTGGGACACTCCGTGCCGGCCAGCATGCTTTCCACCCATGCGCGCAGCACCAGCCAGTCCATACCGCCGTGACCGCCCTTGACGCCCTCCTGCTCAAACTCTTTCCACAGGGGGTGCTTGTACTGTTCGTAATACGGGGCAAAATCCTTGGGCGCGTGTGCCCAGCTGTCGCCGACGCCCTCACCATCGAGGAAGATACGGCCGCCGTCCTCCATCCACATGCCGCGGGTACCGCGCACGCTGCCAAAGCGGCTGTAATAGCGGGGCAGCGTGGTGTCGTGGGTCAGCAGCATGGTCTCGCCGTTGGCACAGCGGATCATGGTGGTGACGATATCGCCCTCCGCCCAGGGATAGCCGGTCATGTCGTAGCCGTCGCCTTTTTCGCGCTTGAGGAAATCGTTCAGGCCGCGGGCCTTGCTGGACATGGACACAAGCGAGACCATGCGGTTGCCGCGGTTGACGTTGAGATATTTTGCCATGGGGCCGATGGCGTGGCCGGGGTACAGCTCGCCGTTGCGCACCTTATAGTTGGCAAAACGGTAGTGGCGGTTTTCGCGGCCGTAGGATATCTCATCCCGCAGGTCGTGGCCGTAGCCGCCCTGCACGTGGACCACCTCGCCGAAAAGACCCTTTTTGATCATATTCAGGATAGCCATTTCGTTGCGGTCATAGCAGCAGTTTTCCAGCGCCATACAGGGCATACCGGTGGTCTCGCTGGTGCGCACCAGATCCCACAGCTCGTCCATGGAACAGCCGCCGCCGCATTCGATGGCGGCATATTTTCCGGCGCGCATGGCGGCAATGGCGACCTCACAGTGCGCCTGCCAGGAGGTGGAGATCATAACGCCGTCGGCGTCGTCCTTGGCGATCATCTCGCGATAGTCGGTATATACGGCACAGGGCTCGCCATAGGCGTTCTTCACCATTTCGGCACAGGCCTGCGCTTTATCCGGATAGGGATCGCACACGGCGGTGACTCGCACGTCCTCCATCTCCAGCAGCAGCGGCAGCATGGCAGAACCGCGGCAGCCGCAGCCTGCAACCGCCACACGGGCAACGGTACGGGTATGGTTCTTAAACATGTCTCTGATCCTCCGAAAAAAATATTGCGCTTCAAGTGTATTTATTTTATAATAAAATACAAGCAGGAAAAACGCAACAGCAAAACCGAAAAAAATTATTTTGCACACATTTTTTATGTTTTTGGGAAAAAGGAGAAAACGCATGGATACCATTAAATTTGACCGCGGTATAAACGCCGTGCGCGTGGTCGCGCACCGTGGTCTGAGCGGCATTGAGACCGAAAACACCTGCGCGGCCTTTGTAGCGGCAGGCAACCGCAGCTATTTCGGCGTGGAGACCGACGTACATGTTTCCGCTGACGGGCAGTTCATCATCCACCACGATGACAACACCCTGCGCGTGGGCGGCGAGGACCACATCATCGAGGAGACCGACGCCGCCACCCTGCGCGCCATGACGCTGATCGACCGCGCCACCGGCGAAAAGACCCGCAGCGACCTCCGCATTCCGCTGCTGTGTGAGTACATAGCCATCTGCAAAAAATACAATAAAACCTGCGTGCTGGAGCTGAAAAACCACATGGAGCCCGCCGCCGTTGCCGGCATTGCGGAAGTCATCCGCGGGCTGGACTGGCTGGAGCGCACCGTCTTTATCTCGTTTGACCACGCCAACATGGTGGAGCTGCGCCGCCTGCTGCCCAAGGCAAAGCTGCAGTTTTTGACCGGTGACGCGCCCGACGCCGCCTTGCTGGAAAAACTGGAGCCCTGGGGGCTGGATCTGGACATCCACCACCGCGCACTGACAAAAGAGGGGCTTGACCTGATGCACGCCCACGGCATCGAAGTCAACTGCTGGACGGTGGACGACCCTGCCGACGCAAAGCGCCTCGCCGCATGGGGCGTGGATTACATCACCAGTAACATTCTGGAATAAGGAGCACATATATGACACAGGAAGCTTTTCGCCGCCGTCTGCTGCGGCTGATCCCCGGCATCATTGCCACCGTACTGATCGGCGTCGCCGTCGCGGTGTTCGTCCGCAGCATCGGCGGACTGATCTCACTGCTTGGGCCGGCGCTCGGCATGAGTGAAAAAGAAGCACTGCAGTATGCCGCCATTTTTGACCAGCTGAAAGCCGCACCGCTGGATCTGCCGCTGGTGCTGACCGGCGCGCTGTGCCTGCCGCTTGGCATGCTGAGCTGCCGCATCACCCGCGGCAGCGTCCACGCCGGCGCCCTGCCCGACCGCCGCCGCAGCCGCATTGCCGCCGCAGTCGTTTTGTGGGTGGTGCTGGCGCTGCCGCTGTTTGCCGTGACGCTGTGGTTCACCAATGTGAACGACATTCGCTTTGGCCGGGTGCTGCTGGTGCTGATCAACGCACTGAACAACGGCGTATTTTAAGGAGGCACAGCATGAAAAAACAGTTTGTCAAAACGATATCCGTTCTTTGTGCCCTGCTTTGCCTGTGCACCCTGCTGACCGGCTGCGGCAGCACCGAACCCGTCGTGGTGCGCAGCGGCGGCGAAAACGCCGTGTGGACCATGGGCTTTGCCAGCAAAGAGATCGCCATGCCGGAGGACGACAGCCAGCCCTATTATATCGCCGGCTACAACAGCGGCTGGGAACCCGACGGCACGCTTGACCTGTGCCGCGCTTCCGCCGTGTGGATGGACACCGGTGACGGCGGCGTGCTGCTCATCGGCATCGACTGTGTGGGTATCGGCGGTACAGACATCAACGAAATGCGCGGTATGCTTGCCGATTTCTGCAAAGAGACCGGCTGCACCGCCGTCAACATCTACTCCACCCATGACCACGCCGGCGTGGACACGCTGGGCCTGTGGGGCCCCACCATGGTCAACGGCAAAAACGACGAATACACCGCGAACATGATGAATGCCGCAGTAGAGGCCGCGAAGGAAGCCTACGCCAACCGCACCGAAGGCCGCCTGTATCTGGGCGAGGTGGAGATCCCCGAATCCATGTTCCGGGACTCCCGCCTGCCCATCGTCTACGACCCCAACCTGTACCAGCTCCGCTTTGACCCCGCCGATGAAACGGCGGCCGGCATCCGGATGTATCTGTTCGGCGCCCACGCCGAAAGCCTGCGCGGTTCCAATTCTTTCATCAGCCGGGACTTCCCCGGCGTGCTGTGTGACATTGTGCAGGAGACCACCGGCGACGGCGCCATGTTCATGCCGGGCGCCATCGGCGGACTGATCATGACACAGGTGCTGGACAGCTCCGGCGCCCAGCGCAACATGCAGCTTACCGGCACCATCCTGTCCGAATACGCGCTTTCCGACGAAATGAACGCCAGCGAGCGCGAGCTTGCCCCCACGCTGCAGTACGCCTCCACCAGCTTCGAACTTCCGCTGGACAACGTCGGCTATATGATGTACAAATTCCTGGGCATTCTGGAAAACGAGGTTCATAGCGACCCCGATTCTGCCACCGGCTACGGCCTGACCAGCGAAATGACTCTGCTGCAGCTGGGCGACGCGCTGTTCTGTCTGATGCCGGGCGAGATCTTCCCCGAGCTTGTATGGGGCGGCGAATATGGCGACGCCAACCCGGACGGCCGGCAGGATCCCAACGGTGCCGAAAATCCCACGCCGCTGGCGGAGATCGCTGCGCAGCATGGCTTTGACCAGCTGTTGGTGGTGGGCCTTGCCAACGACGAGCTCGGCTACATCGTCTCCCCGTCGGACTTCCTGCTCAACGAAGACGCACCCTACCTGCTGCGCATCGACGACTACAAGTTTGAAAACCACTACGAGGAGACCAACTCTGTCGGGCCGCTGACCGCGCCCGTCATTGCCGAGGTTTTTGCACAGCTTTGCACCGCACTGGCAGCGGACTGACGCGTTCGCATCCTCTCTCCCCTTTTGCACCTCTCCGCTGTTTCAACAACAGAATGACATAACATTTCCGTGTACAAGAAAGGCAAGCCCCATGACCGAGACCGCAAGCAAACCGCAGCAAGAGCTGCGGAAAAAACTGGCCGAACTGCAGGCCGAAGGCGCCCACCGCATTGTGGTAAGCAAGCCCGCAGGCAAGCAGCAGCTTTACCGTAAAGCCGTGCTGGAATACAAAATCGGCGCAAAAGAGTACTGGCAGCTGGCCCGCTACACCGAAAAACAGGTGTTTCACGAAAACGTTGAACCCGCCGCCCTGCCCGCCGCTGCGGCAGCGCTGACGGACGGCCAGTTTCTGCAGCTGAACGTTTTCTGCCCGCAGGCGGAATACAACATCATGCTCTCCCGCAAGGGACGGATGACGGTGCGCCGCAGTGCGGCGGCCGCTCCCCCCGCTGCACCGGATGCCCACGGCGCCGGTCACGACCGCAAAAAGCAATATCTGCTGCCGGAGGGTACCGTGGTGCCGCCGCTGGTGGATATGGGCGTGTTCACACCGGACGGACGGGTGGTCAGGGCGATGTACGACAAATACCGCCAGATCAACCGTTTTCTGGAGATCATCGACGACGCCGTAAAGGACGCGCCTCCAAAGCAGCTGAACATCATTGATTTCGGCTGCGGCAAAAGCTATCTGACCTTTCTTGTATACTATTACCTCACCGCCGTGCGCGGTATTTCCGTGCAGATGGTGGGACTGGATCTGAAGGCCGACGTCATCGAGCACTGCAACGCCGCGGCAAAACGCTACGGTTACGAAGGGCTCTCCTTTGCGCTGGGCGACATCAACGGCTACGCCGCGCCCTTTGCGGTGGATATGGTGCTGACGCTGCACGCCTGCGACACCGCCACCGATTTTGCGCTGTTCAACGCCGTGCAGTGGGGCGCACGGATGATTTTTTCCGTTCCCTGCTGCCAGCATGAGCTGAACGCCCAGATGAAGCCGCAAACCCAAACGCTGCTGGGCCGCTATGGCATCATTCAGGAGCGTTTTGCCGCTCTGGCCACCGACGCCGTACGCGGACGCCTGCTGGAATACTGCGGCTACAAGACCCAGCTGCTGGAGTTCATCGACTTCGCTCACACCCCGAAAAACATCCTCATCCGTGCGATGCGCCGCCCCGGCATGCCCGCCGGTGTGCCGGACGCCGCCGGAAAACTGACCGCCAACCAGAAGGCCGCCCTGGCCGAGGTGGATGCCCTTTGCGGCGAGTTCGGCTTTTCACCCACGCTGTACCGGCTGCTGCGCCCGGAAGCCCCCGCACCCCAGAAAACCGAGTGATCCGGAACGCAGCGAGCATCATCACAGAGCAACGAATGCCCGCCCTCCGCACATCATCTTCCCAAACACCTTTCCGTCAGCAGGCCGGAAAGGTGTTTTTCTGTACAAAAAACCGGCCCTCTCCGAAGAAAGGGCCGGCAGATCAGAAACAGGATGAAGGGTTCAGCTTTTTTCGCCGCAGCTGCAGCCGTTCTGAGAGGCGCATTTTCCTGCGTGCGGGCAGCCGATGCATTTTGTGCCGCGTTTTTTCTCTTTGTATATGTACAGCGAGATAACGGCGACGATCGCGAGGACGATCAGGATGATGATAAGGTCTTTCATAAAAGTTTACCGTTTATTATACGGCGACCTTCTTTGCGTTCTTTTTACCGATCACGACAATGATGGCGGCAAAGCACAGCACAGCGATCAGGCCGGCAATGGCAGCACCGACGTTCAGGCTGGCGGGAGCAGTGATCAGAGTGCCGATGGTGTAGACCAGATAGCCCACGGTGTAGCCGGTGGCCAGCTGCAGGGCGATGCCG
>CAZYRD010000042.1:0-15013 GCA_964649475.1 uncultured Faecalibacterium sp. | reverse complement strand
TGTCCTCAAAGCGTTCTTTCGGATATTGCGAACCCAGATCCGTTCTCTTCAGAAAACCGATATATTCTTCTGCGGAAATGCGTTCTTCCTGTATTTTAATCGTTTCGTTCATAAGAATTTCCTCGTAAAGCGTATCTTGTGCCCCACCCACCATATATTAGCACGGGAAAGCAGATGGTGCAGGAAGAGGAGTCGAAACCGCAAAAAAAGAAGATGCCCCGCACCTCCTGCTGGAAGTACGGGGCAAGAAAGGCTTTTGGGCCGGCAAAGCGATCAGCTGAAAATTAGTTCAGGATGGTCAGCTCGGTGTCGGGATCGAACAGGTGAACACGGTTGGTGTTCAGAGCGATCTTGATGGTGTCGCCGGTACGGGACTTGGTGGTGGGCTCGACACGGGCGGTGAAGCGGGTGTCCTTGTAGGTCAGGTACAGGTAGATCTCAGAACCCATCAGCTCGTGAACGTCAACGTAAGCGGTCAGAACCTTGTCGGGGTTGGCTTCCAGGAAGGCGGGATCGTCTTCGATGTTCTCGGGACGGATACCCATCTTGATGACCTTGCCTTCGTAGGCAGACAGGTCAACGCCGGCGGTCTTGGCGGCGGGGATGCCAACAACGTCTTCGCCCAGATCGACAGAGTAGCTGCCGTCAGCATTCTTGACCAGAGTGCCGTCGACGAAGTTCATCTGGGGGCTGCCGATGAAGCCGGCAACGAACATATTGACAGGGAAGTCATACAGGTTCTGCGGGGTGTCGACCTGCTGAATGAAGCCGTCCTTCATAACGACGATGCGGTCGCCCATGGTCATAGCTTCGGTCTGGTCGTGGGTAACGTAGATAAAGGTGGTGCCCAGACGCTGATGCAGCTTAACGATCTCGGTACGCATGGCGGTACGCAGCTTGGCGTCCAGGTTGGACAGAGGCTCGTCCAGCAGGAAGACGGCCGGGTTACGAACCATTGCACGGCCCAGAGCAACACGCTGACGCTGACCACCGGACAGAGCCTTGGGACGACGATCCAGCAGATGCTCGATGTCCAGGATGCGGGCAGCCTCACGCACGCGCTTGTCGATCTCAGCCTTCGGGGTCTTACGCAGCTCCAGACCGAAAGCCATGTTCTTGTAAACGGTCATGTGGGGGTACAGAGCGTAGCTCTGGAACACCATGGCGATGTCGCGATCCTTGGGGGGAACGTCGTTGACCAGACGGTCGCCGATGTACAGCTCGCCCTTGGAGATCTCCTCCAGACCGGCGATCATACGCAGAGTGGTGGACTTACCGCAGCCGGAAGGACCGACCAGAATGACGAACTCCTTGTCGGGGATCTCCAGGTTGAAGTCGGAGACGGCGGTGACGTTGCCGTCGTAGATCTTGTAGATGTGTTTCAGACTGAGACCAGCCATATTCTTTTTCCTCCAAATTTCCTTGTGGATTTTCTTGACAGTTGCTGTTGCTGTCAATATAATAATAACAGAGATTTTCTGAAAAGAAATGGTAAAATATTGATATCGAATGGAAGTTTTTGCTGTGAAAAAATTTGATGAACTCTGCGGGGAGCTGTGCGGCGCTGCCTACGCCGGCGAAAGCTGGCCCGCGGCCGCCGTCACATACACCGCCGGGGTGCTGGGCGTGGTGCTTCTGTCCAGCGGGCGCTGTGCTGTGCACGCGGCCGAAACCGCCGCAAACGGCGGTGCAGGCAGCGTTTTTCTGACGCCGGTGCCCTTCAGCATCGAGCCGCTGGAACCCTGCCACTGCCTGTGCGTGGTGCTGCAGGGCACGGCGGCGCAGGCCCTGCGGGAGGAGCTGCCGGAACCTGTCGCGCAGGACGCGGCGGTTTATCCCTCTGTTTTCGGGCTGCTGCAGGCTTTGTGCGACACCGCCGCGCCGCTTTCCGGCCGTCGGCAGTCCGCCGTCTGCTACGACCTGCTTTGCATGCTGGAGCCGGAAGCCCCCCAGACCACCGGCTGGCCGCCGCTGATCCAGGAGGCCGTGCGCATCATCCGCAGCCGTTACGGCAGCCTGTACGGTGTGGAGGAGCTTGCGGATGAGCTGCGCGTCACCAAAAGCCATCTGGTGCGCAGCTTTCATGCCGCGCTGGGCATGACCCCAGGCCGCTACCTCACCGAGACCCGCATCGAAGCCGCACGCCAGCTGCTGGCCCGCGGCCAATCGCTGGATGCGGTGGCTGCGCTGTGCGGTTTTTCCGGCGCGAACTACCTGTGCAAGGTGTTCAAAAAGGAGACCGGCATGAGCCCCGCCCAGTACCGCGCCACCGTGCAGCCCGCTGCCGCCGACCCGCTGACCGAAATTGCTGAGGCCAGCCTGTTCCTGTAAGGAAATCTGTCCGCCGCATTGCATTCCGGCGCAAAATCTGGTAATATATTGCCCGGACAATACAATTTCCGTACCGGAAAACCGTGTACATCAAAATTTTGCATAAGTAAAGGAAAAACGCCATGAGAATGCGCCGCAAACCGTGGGCCCGGCCGGAGCTTGCCGCCAGCCCTTTCTGTTACGATGAATACTCCAACGATCCCACCCGGTACCGCGGAAAATGGCGCCGGCAGTTTGCCCGTCCCGAAGCGCCCCTCTGGCTTGAGCTGGGCTGCGGCAAGGGCGGCTATGTGGCACAGGCGGCTCTGCGCTGGCCGCAGGCCAATTTCATTGCGGTGGACATCAAAAGCGAGGTTCTGGTGCTGGCCAAGCGCAGCGTGGAGGCTGCCTTTGCCGCCGCCGGTAAGCCGGAGGTGGACAACGTCAGGATCGTGGCGCAGGAGATCGGCCTCATCGAGCGCCTGCTGAGCGCGGAGGACCGCGTCGAGCGCATCTTTATCAATTTTTGCAATCCCTGGCCCAAGGAATGCCACAACAAGCGCCGGCTGACCCATCCGCGGCAGCTCATCCTGTACCGGGAGTTTCTGGCCGAAGGCGCGGAGGTCTGGTTCAAGACCGACGACGACGAGCTGTTTGAAGCCAGCCTGCAGTATTTCCCCGATGCGGGTTTTGAGATCCTGAAAGTCACCCGCGACCTGCACGAAAATGAGCCGGAGGACAACCTGCGCACCGAGCACGAGGAGATGTTCAGCAGCCAGGGCATCCCCATCAAGGGCCTGATCGCCCGTATGCTGCCCACCCTGCCGGACAACGAGGCCACCCGGGATGCGCTGGCAAGCCGTGCGCGCCACCCGCAGGCAGAATAACACAAACCAAAAACCACAGTACGCCGTTTTGGTGCACTGTGGTTTTTTGCGGCCGGTTTGTCCGGATAAACGGCATACTCAGCTCTGCCGGAAGCGCAGCAGCGCAAAGCTGTGGGGCGGCAGCGTCAGTGTACCCGTCTGCGCGGCGGGAAGGATGTCCTGCTGCGCAAAGCGGGAGGGCGGCAGCACGGAACGGCTGCAATACAGAACCGCTTCCACGCAGGTGCCGCAGGCGGAAAAATCAATGACTTTTTCCTCTTCCTGCGAGGCGTTGACTGCCGTCACGGTGATGGATCCGTCGGCGTCGGCAGTGGCGGCGGCGTCCGGTGCGGCAAAGCACAGCCGGCGGCCGATGTGCTGCTTCATGGCGGCCATCACCTGTCCCTGTGCCGTCAGCTCGGCACCGTCCGGCCGTACGTCGATCATTCCTTCGTTGACCGCTTCAAAGTGGCAGGCCAGTGCGACGCCGTATTTGTCCGCTTCCTGCAGGAACATGTGCATGACCAGTGCGGCGTGGATACCGTCCGTCACACTGGAGGGACGGTACCAGGCGTACCAGACGTTCCACTCGTCGAAGGAGATCAGGGTGCGGTCATCCAGCGTGCCGCGCAGCGTGCGGATGAGGCCGCGCATCGCGTCGATGCCGGCGAGGCAGGCGTAATATTCGTCTGCGGTGCGGCTGTCGTCGGTGTACGTGGGCAGGTGGCTGTAATGATGCAGCGACACCAGCTGTACAATGTCTGCCAGCGGACGGGAGGACAGCGCTGCCCATTCCCGGTTGGGGTAGGGGCCGGAGGAGCACAGGCTCAGATGCGGGCATACTGCCAGCATTTTTTCGGCGTTTTCCCGCGCGATGCGGGCGTAGCCTCCGGGCGAATTGTCACCCTCCATGTGGCCGTAGCCGGCCTCGTTGCCCAGCGACCAGAACTGTACGTTGTACGGCTCGGCAAAGCCGCGTTCCATGCGCAGCCGGCCGTGCTCCGTGTCGCTGCCGCCGTTGCAGTATTCCACCCAGGCGGCGTTTTCCTCCGGCGTGTTCCAGCAGGGGTTGATGGTGATGAACGGCTGTGCACCGATGGCCCGGCACAGCGCGATGAAATCGTCGGTGGCGATCTCGTGGAAATCGTACCCCATGGAGTGGGGCTGGGTCTCGATGCCCAGATAGGACCCAAACGGTGCGCGCATGTCCACTGGCAGCAGGCCGTCAAACCAGCAGTATTCCCCGGCAAAATTGCCGCCCGGCCAGCGCAGCAGCTTGACGCCGATCTCCCGCAGCAGCTCGATGACATCCGTCCGCATACCGTGGAAATTGTCCGCCGGCAGCAGCGAGACCGCGCCGTAGCATACCCCGACGGCGCCGGTGGTATAAATGCGCAGGTCTGCGTCAGCGTCATCGGTGTCCGGTGTCAGCTCAAATTCGTACCGCGTCCAGTCGCCGGCGTCGGCGGTAAAGGCGGCGCGGGCGTATACTGCTTTGCCGCTGTGGTCGGTAAGCTCGGCGCAAAGGGCGGTGGGCTCGTTAGTTTTCAGCACTGCGGCAAACAGGTAACGGGCGTTTTTCCGCACGCAGAGACCGTGCTGGCCAATGCCTGCGGGGACGCCGGCGCGGTGATTGTTTACGCACTGTGCGTTGCATTCGTGGGCGCGCTTCATATGGTAGCCGTGCTCCGCGTGCCGCGTATAAGGCTCGCCAAACAGAAAAGCCGCGTCGGTGCCGATGGGGAACCATTCGGCGGCACAGCCGCAGAGCGAGGGCTTTCCCGCAAATTTGCGGTTGCGCAGCATCTGGGCGGAAAGTCCCTGATAAATGCAGGAGCGGGTGTGCTCCAGATTGCTGCCGAACAAAAAGGGCGACACCAGCGCATCGGCATCCGGATCCGGCGTTACGGTGACTGACCGGGCGTAGTCGGTACGCGCTGCCGGTGCATTCCCGGCGGCGATAAGGCTGCTGTGGGTCGTGTCGGACAGCTCGCCGTTCAGCAGCTCAATAACGCTCAGCCGCAGCGAAGCCGCAAGCCCGGGCAGCAGGGCCACGTCAGGCAGGCTTTTGCCGCGCTCCCATTTGGAGACAGCCTTGTCCGTGACGCCAAGATTCTGCGCCAGCGCGGTCTGCGTCAGCCCAAGGGCGGTTCTTCTTTCTGCGATCAGACGGCCGGTTTTGAGGATGTTCATATCATGCGCCTCCTTGCTTTTTTTCATCATAGCACAGCAAGGGGACAAAATGCAATCGACTGATGGTTTACTTTAAAAGCAGGCACGGATGGCCGGCCCTGCGCGGACGGCATCACTCCGCCAGCAGCGTCTGCATGGCCTGCCAGCCCGCATTCGTCAGCTGCCAGCCCTCGGCGGTGACAATGCCCTCCGGCACGGCACATTCCACCGCGGGCGGGTCGGCGGCAAGCAGCGTCAGCAGGCGCTCCACACCATAGATGTCCACGGCGGAAATGTCGGTCAGAAGCTCCGCGTCCGAGCGCAGCAGCTCCACCGCAGGAGCGGTCAGCGTGGGCAGGGCTTCGGTCAAAAAGGCCCGGTACAGTGCGGTGCGCAGCCGGGCAATGGCGGCGTCGCCGTCCTCGCAACTGCGCACCAGCGCCGCCGCCGTCCCGCTGGAGACCACCCCCTCGCCTCCGTTGAAGGCAAAGCGCCGCAGCAGCGTAAGGTTGCGTATGCTGCCCAGCTCGTCCCAGCTCATCATGGGGGAATACTCGCTGAAAAGCACGGTCAGCGCATCGGCGGGGAGGCTTAAATACCGCTCAAATTCCGCGCCAAGTGCGGTTTCCAGCACGCTGCGCAGCTGCAGCGGCCCGGCCTGCGCAAGGCATTTTGCCAGCGTGATGCGCTCCCCCTCCTGCGGCAGCAGGGTGCTGCCCGGCAGAACCAGCAGTTCGGCGCGGCGCTGCCAGGCGTCCAGCCGCACCAGCACCGCCGCAGGCTCGGCGTCGTTCACCACCAGCAGCAGCGTCAGTTTGTCGTTCTCGCCGGGGGTCAGCACCGGAACCCCCTCGGCGCTTTCGTCCACCGCCTGCGTGCCAAAAAGCTCGCCGCCCACCACCAGCAGGTACATTGGCAGCAGGCAGAACAGCGTGATGAGCATGCTGCAGAAAAACGCTTTCCAGCGTGACATCGCGCGTCCTCCTTTCGTGCAAGATATTTCCTGCAATACAGTGTGGGCGGAAAAACCATACTATATGCAGCCGCTTGGGCAGGAAAGAAGGTGAAACCGATGGAGGATGAAAAACGCTATGCGTCACTGAAAGCCCGCCGTCTGCTGGCGCAGCTGAAGCTGGGGGAGATCTCTCCCACCGACCCGCAGGGCAGCTACACCGGCCGGCCGGAACAGGGCTCCGTGCCCGTACAGGATGCGGATGACCTGTAAAGCAGGCAAAACGGATTTTCGCATGCATCGACCGACGCTGCGGCGTGCTTTTTTTCGTATCCGCAGAGTCAAAACTCAAAGAAAAAATCCCCTGCGTATTCTTCAAGTGCGGAGAATTTCCGCTTGAACCGGTACAGCCCGTGCAAGGCGGGGGAACGGGCGGCGTCGGTGCTGACGCCGCCCAGATCGTATATGTCACAGCCGCGCTGCAAAGCAAAGCACAGCATCTCCCACTGCAGACGGTAGCCGACGGCAAGCTCCGGCTGCGTGCGTTCGGAGGCTCCGTATACATAGCTGGCACGCCCGCCGAAAGCGATGACGATGGCGCCGGCAAGAAGCCCGCCGTCTTTGCGGCACAGGTACAGCCGGGCGTCGTCGCCGAAGGCGGTCAGCATGGCGCGGAAATAGCTTTCCGGACGGATCCCGAAGCCTTTGCGCCGCCCCATGGCGGCATAGATGCGGTAAAATTCCGCAAGGTCTGCCACGCTGCCGACGGTGCATTCCGCACCGTGCTGCGCCGCGCTCTGGATGTAAAACCGCGTCTTGGCGGAAAAGCTTTCCATCAGCTGCTGCGGCGTCAGACCCGCAAGGCCGCGCCGTACGGCGTTCTGGCACGGCTGTACGGAGGGCTCGCCGGTATTGCGCCGCAGACCGGCGGCTTCCAGCAGGCGAACAGCCTCCCGGTCGTCTGCGGTGATCAGCGGGTCACATTTGAACACCCCGTGCCCCAACTGCCGCGCCAGCTCCCGTGCGCCCTGCAGCAGCTCTGCCAGAGCGACTGCGTCGCCGGGGCCGTACACAGGGCCGCGGGGCGCGTACAGCAGTGCCTGCCCGTCGCCGCGGTCCCGCAGCGAAAGCACCAGCATGCTGCCGCGCAGCGCGCCGTTGCCGCCGCGCGAGACCACCATGTGATTGCCCCATGCGGGCTTTACCGCTGCCCACCGGGGCGCCTGCATAAAACTGCCCAGCGGCTGTCCGGCGGCAAAACGCTCCGCTTCGGCATATCCGGCGGCTGTGGTGACAAATTCCATACCCATAAAAGCATCCTCCTGTAAGATCCGGCCGATATGTCCGATCTTACAGGGCTGCTGTCATGGAACGATCATGCAGAAGTCATTGGGTTGTAACAGCCGACGGTTTCACAATTGTATGCAATTTGTGATCATGGGTGAAAAATCAACAGAGACCGCCGGAAAACACACAGAAAAAACGCCTTCCCGGCGAAATTTCGGAAAAGCGTCTGTGTTTGCGCAAAAACGGTTTATCCGTCTGCGGGACAGTCCGGCTGTGCGGCAGAGGTGTTTTGTTCCGCACGGACGTTTTGCTGTTCGCGGCGTTTGCGCGCCTCGGCGGCGCTGAAAACACAGCCGCAGTAGTCCTGCCGGTAAAGGCCGTACTTCCGGCTCAGGCGGATGCTTTCGGCATAGCCGCCTTTTTTCTTGAAATCGCTGGGCAAAAACGCCACGCCGGTCTCGGCGGCAATGCGCTGGCCGATCTCATTGATCCAGTCCGCCTTTTTGTGTGGGCTGATGGACAGCGTGGTGCAGAAATACTCGTAGCCGCCTTCCAACGCCGCTTTGGCGGTGGCGCGCAGACGCAGCTCGTAGCAGCGGCGGCAGCGTTCGCCGGGTTCGGGATCGGTCTCGTGCCCGCGGGCGATGGCCAGAAACTCCTGCGGGTCGTAGGGGCCCTCCGCCAGCGCCACCGGCGCGGGCAGCGGCATCTCGCTCAGCAGGCGGCGCAGCTCCTCAAGCCGGGCGCGGTATTCGCTTTCCGGCGCGATGTTGGGGTTGTAAAAATAGGCGGTGGTGTCAAAGCTTTCGCACAGGCAGGGCAGGCAATAGCTGCTGCAGGGGGCGCAGCACGCCTGGATCAGCAGCCGCGGGCGGCGGCCTTCGGCGGCGTGGCGCTGCATCAGCTGTTCCAGCTGCCGCTGGTAATTTTCGGGATTGCTCATGGGTTCGGTTCCTCTTTTGCGGATGCCGCGGGCGGAATTCCCGGCTGCGGCGGTATCGGGTGGCTTCGGGCGGTCATTTGTGGCTGTGCCGGTGCGGCACCGTTTTGCAAAAACGGAAAATTCCGGCGGGAAATTTTGTAATATCCCCGCGGGGGACTGGCTTTTTGCTTTCAGTTAGTATATAATAATTCTGAATAAAGTGCAATCGCATTTATGGAAAATGCAGAGAAAACAGGAGGTCTGGCAATACAATGCGCGAAAAAGAACGTTCCGGTGGCAAAAAGACGGTGGGTTCGCCGCATTTTCTGGCATCGCTGGCACTGGTGTGTTCCGGCATCCTGTTTTATATGGCGCTGTCGCATTTAAGCGACCTGATGAATCTGATGCGCCGGCTTTACGAGATGATCTGGCCGTTTGTCATGGCCTTTGTGGTGGCGTGGCTGCTCAACCCGCTGGTGAGCTTTTTTGAGAACAAGCTGTTCAAAAAGGGCAAGCCGAAAGGCCGCCGCGCGCTTTCCATCCTGCTGACCTACGTGCTGATGATCGTCGTGCTCAGCGCGCTGCTGTATGTGGTGCTGCCGCAGGTGTACGAAAGTCTGGTGGCTCTTGTGGAACGCATCCCAGCGTATCTGGATAATCTGGCAAGGGTCGTGGATGACATCGCCCGCGAGTTTGACCTTGTGGATGCAGAGGACGCCACCATCGTGGTGGGCGCATACACCGATATCGTCAACCAGCTCACCGGTTGGGTGAAATCCATCCTTCCGCAGATCGTGAATGCAGGCGTCAGCCTCGGCAGCGGCGTTGTCAGCGTGCTGATGGCGTTTATCGCTTCCATCTATATGCTTGCCGGCAAGGAGCGCATCGCCGGGGCCTTCATCCGTTTTATCCGCGCAATGCTCCCCTCTCCCTATGATGACAAGCTGCTGGAGATCGCCGCCCGCACCAACCGCGTGTTTGCCGGCTTTATCGACGGCAAGCTGCTGGATTCGCTCATCATCGGCATCCTGTGCCTGATCGGCACGCTGCTGCTGAAGATCCCCTTCGCGGGGCTCATCAGCCTCATTGTCGGCGTCACCAACATCATTCCGTTCTTCGGTCCCTTCATCGGCGCGATCCCCAGCATCCTCATCCTGCTCATCGTTGACCCGTGGAGTGCGCTGTGGTTCGGCATTTTCATCATCGCGCTGCAGCAGCTGGACGGCAACGTCATCGGCCCCAGAATTCTGGGCGATTCCACCGGCGTTTCGGCGCTGGGCGTGCTGGTGTCCATCTCCATCGGCGGCAGCCTGCTGGGCGTGGCCGGTATGATCCTCGGCGTGCCTGTTTACGCTGTGGGCAGCGTGCTGGTGCGGGAGTATCTGGACCACCGCCTTGCCGTGAAAAACGCCGCAAAAGCCTCCGAGACGGCAAAAACCGCCCCGGAAGCGGCTGCCGAAGCGGCACAGCCTGTAAATGAAAAGGAGGCTGACTGTTGAAACATATGACCATCGGCCGGTTTTTCCGCAAGCTGACGCTGGGCGTCTTTCTCATTGCGGTGGCCGCGCTTTGCAGCTTTCTGCTGAAAGAGACGCTGGATTCCCGCGATCCGGAAAACAACCTGCCCATCCTGACGGTAAGCTGCGGCTATGCCACCACTCTTACCAGCGGCAGCAACACGCCGGAAACTTTCATCAAACGTGCGGGCTACGAGTGGAACTTCCTGACCAAGATCGTCAAAAGCCCCACCGTTTCCCCCACGGATTTTGCGCTGTACCCCATCACGGTGGTGGCCAACACACCCATCGTCATCCAGTTTTCCGTCCCGTACGAAACGTTGAAGGTGTCGCGCTCCAGCGGGCAGTATGACCCCAATTTTCTGGAGGTCGCCGGAGATGTGTACACACCGGCGGAGCCGGGTGACTACTGCTACTGCATCGAAGCCGGCTTCAAACGGGGCAGCATCATCTACTATTTTGTCGTAAGCGTCACCTGACGGCGCCGGAAAAGGGAGCTGCTGCAATTTTGCGCAGGCTCCTTTTTGCGGGCTTTGCAAAAAACGATAAATGCGGTCGAAAAGCGGGAACGTCGGTCGAAATGCACAGAAACAAGTTGAAGTTTTTGTGGGGAAAATCTGTCCGGAACGGTTGACTTTTGGGCAAAAGCAGTATATACTATGAAAATACGCGGGGCACTTCCGGCACTGCGGCGGTATGCAAAACATATCGCAGGAAAAAATTATTTTTTTACTAAAGAGGTATTCCATGTACACTGACAAGACCCTGGTCTGCAAGGATTGCGGACAAGAATTCGTTTTCACCGCCGGTGAGCAGGAGTTCTACGCTGAGAAAGGCTTCACCAACGAGCCCCAGCGCTGCAAGGCCTGCCGTGATGCCCGCAAGGGTGTGACCCGCACCAACTCTGCCCCCCGCCAGATGTTTGAAGCTGTCTGCGCCGAGTGCGGCAAGACCTGCAAGGTCCCCTTCGAGCCCCGCAACGATCGTCCCGTCTACTGCAGCGATTGCTTCCGCAACCGCTAAGCTGTCGACCTGACAAACGAAGCAGCAAAAAGACCGTCCGTCAGGATGGTCTTTTTTGCGCGAAAAAGCCGCCCTCCGGCAGGAAGGCGGCTTCTTTTGTTTGGGGGATATCCACCACCCGGTCGGTATGCGGCGGAAAACCGGCATCACAGGCCCAGTGCGGCCCACGCCGCCTGCAGCCCGTGCCACAGCACCGGAACCAGCAGCGCAGGAAGAAGATCCGCGGTCTTGATCTTTTTGGGGAACAGGAAGTTCAGTCCGATGCAGAAGATCAGCACATAGCCCACGCTGCACACCTGCCGCAGCACCTCGCCGGCAAGAATGCCCGAAAGCGCTCCGGCGGCAAGGCTGATGCCGCCCTGATAGATCGTCAGCGGAATAAAGCTGAACAGCACGCCCCAGCCCATGCCGGCAGCCAGCATGATGGCGGCGGTAAAGTCCAGTGCGCTTTTGACGATCAGGATGCTGGAATCTCCGGTAAGGCCGTCGTTCAGGCTGCCCACAATGGCCATGGCGCCCACGCAGAACAGCAGGGTGGCGTTGACGATGCCGGCGGAGAAATCCGTCAGCTTAAAACGCCGTTCCAGCGCGTCGCCGATGCGGTTCAGACGGTCCTCAATGTGCAGCAGCGTGCCGGCGATAACGCCCAGCACAAGGCTGAAAATAAGCAGCAGCTCGCCGGAGGACGCCAGTGTGCCGTCGGCGTTGGCGACGACCATGTTGGAGATGACGCCGTTGAAGCCGATGAACAGCACGGCAAGGCCCAGCGCTTTTTGCACGGCGGCGTTCAGTTCTTCCTTGATGCAGCTTTTGAACGCCAGCCCGATCAGGCTGCCCGCGATCACGGCCGCGGCGTTGATCAGAGTTCCAGTCATGCGTTGTCGCTTCCTTCCCCGGCTGCGGGGGCATCGCTCTCCGCCTTTTTGCCAAACACCCAGAATTTACCCAGAACGTAGTTGATGAGGATGACCACCACGTTTACCACAAATTTGGAGATCATCTCGTCACAGTGCAGCACTGAGATCATCAGCGCCATACCGGCCATGTCCACCAGCAGGCTGGCGATGCGGCTGAGGAAAAAGGTGGTGGCCTCGTGCAGCACGACGCCGGCGCTCCAGCCGTGGTTTTCAAAAACGAACAGCTTGTTGGCGAAAAATGCAAACACCACGGCGATGACCCATGCGATGATGTTGGCCACCGTGTAGTGGATGGCCAGCGGGGTGTTGAACGCCCAGAATGCCGCCATGTTGATGACGGTGGTCATCACGCCCACGATGCCGTACATCAGCAGCTCGCGGTATTTTTTCAGCATGGAAAAGACCCATTTGATCATGCGATTTACTCCTTTGTTCGCCTGTACAGGCTTAATGTTTCAAAAGCTTCGCGCACGCCCAGCAGCCCGAACAGCCCCAGCAGCGGCACCGCGGTGGACTGGTACATCAGGTAGGTGCCGATGTTGAAGGCGGTGACCTCCATATAGGCCATCAGTGCGCAGCGCAGCACGGCAGAGAGCAGCAGCCCCCAAAGCAGCACCCAAAGCAGGAACGCCGTCTCCGGCGTTTTTTCTTTGCCGAACAGGAAGCGGAAGCCTCTTTTCCAGTAACGGCATGCAAACCACAGCCCGCAGGCCGCAGCGGGAATGCCAAGAATGCGCCAAACCCAGCACAGCGCCGTTTCGCCGGCGAATGCCAGCTTCTGCAGCGGGTTGTAGTAGGGGCGGTCGGTGCCGGTGACATAGCCGCGCACGATGTCAGCGTTCAGCCATTCCAGCATGGCGTCAATATCAGTCATATCGGGATCGTAGATGCTGGGCTGCGGGCATGGATCAAATTCCAGACACAGCAGCGACATGGACAGTCCGCGGCCAAGCTCCTCCAGCGTGGGCAGCAGGTATTCGCTGCGCCAGTAAGGTACGGTGGAACGGGCTTTCTTGGCGAAGGTGATGACCCCCTCCTCCTCCAGCCGCAGCAGCTCGGCGGCAATGGCCTCGTAATGTGCTTTTGCGGTCTGTGCGTCGGTGTAATACCCGGCAAACTGGCTGGCCAGCCGCAATCCATAATAATAGCTGCCGCCGTATTCACCGGTGGTGGGGTCGCCGTAACCGTTGAGTATTACATGATATTCCCAACAGGGCTCCAGCGCCGCAAAAAAGTCGCTGTTGTCGTACAGCTTCTGCCGGGTGGCCTTTGTGATGGGCCGGTACCGTCCGGTGCCCTCGTCCTCAATGCCGGTCAGCAGGCCGTAGGCGGTGGTGAACTCCCTGCTTGTCAGGTCGCTGACCAGAAACCGCCCGTAATATTTCAGATTCATGCCGGCGTAGGCGGCAAGGCAGCAGCCCATCAGCACAAACGGCAGGCAGAAGCCGGCAAGCGCGCCAAGGCTTCTGCGCAGGCCGCGGGTCTTCAGCAAAGCCGCGGCCCCCAGCGCCAGAAAGCACAGCACAAAGGGCAGCAGCCAGATGCCGTCCTCCCGGTTCAGCCAGCTTGTCCCAAGGCCCAGCCCGCCCACGGCGGCCCAGCCGTACAGCGTTGTCATACGGCGCTTTTTTGCGGCGGGGGATTCGGCTTCGGGGGCAAAGGCGCGCAGCACGCAGCCGATGACGCCGCCAAAGGCAAACAGCAGCAGCGCCACCGTAATGCTGTCGCGGTAGACGCGGTAGTTGTATTGGTCAAAGCCCACGGGGCAGTACGCCAGCAGAAAGAATGTACCCAGCACCCAGCTGCGCTTTTTCAGCAAAGGCGCCAGTGCGGCGGCCATACACCACGCGCCGCCCAGCAGCAGCGCGGCGTTGGCCACAAGGTACGGTGCGCCCACCCAATGAACGAACGCCAGCCACACCGAAAAAAACATATGTTTGGCGATGGTGTTGTACTGGTAGTCGCCCAGCCAGCGCCCCTCGCTGATGCTGACGGCGGCGTTGTACATCAGCTGATCGTCGATGGGGGAACCCTCCGGGATCAGAAAAACACGGCCCTGCGCCGCCAGCAGCAGGCGTACCAAACACAGCAGCACGACGCCGGCGGCAAGCCCCAGCCGGGTAAGATCCCGCCGGTCACGGTCGATCAGATGCTTCATAGATACCTCACGATACGGTTATTTCTGGATCTTTTCAATGCCCTCGACCAGATAGCGCTGCTTTTTGAAGACAAGCTCCACCAGCAGACTGAGGTATTTGATGACAACGGTGAACATCAGGAAGATGCCGAAGAAGCCGAAACACATCACCAGCATGGTGGAGGTCCAGCCTTCCACCTGGCCCACGGGGCTGATAAAGACAGCCAGCGTGTAAACGGCAAAAAACAGGGTCAGCGCCAGCAGCACCAGCGAAATGCCGAAGCAGATGCGGTAGAACATGCCGGTGTACAGCGCCAGAGAATCCAGCGCCTTGCCGTAGGGGTCCTTGTCGCTGTTGCGCAGCGGGAACTTTGCGTCGTATTCCAGGCTGCCAACCTTCAGGCCGCTGGCGGCGTAGGCCGCCTTGCGGTAGGGCGGTGTGGCGGAGATGGCGTGCACGCGGTTCAGCGCCCGGCGGGAAACCACGCGGAAGGCGTCCTCCCGCACGCGGTAGATGCTGTCAAACGCGGCGTTGAAAATGCGGTAAAACGCCCCGCGGATGCCGCCTGCGCTGCGTTTGGGGCAGGCCCAGACGATGTCGCAGCCCTGCAGCGCCTTGCGGTAGCAGCCCATCAGCAGCTCCGGTTCGTAGGGCATCTGCACGCTGTCAAATTCAAATACAAAATCGCCGATGGCAATATCGATACCGGCGTTCATGGCGGGCTCCACGCCCTGCCAGGTGCTCATCTGAACCAGCGTCAGCGGAAAATCCCGTTCTTTGGCAAAGCTGCGCACCACAGCGGCGGAATCGTCGGTGGAGGCGTCGTTGACACAGACGATCTCAAACTTTTCAAAGTTGGTTTCCAGCTGCCCGTGCAGCATGGTCAGAAAGGCTTCCACATCTTTGGCG
>CAZYRD010000041.1:0-15135 GCA_964649475.1 uncultured Faecalibacterium sp. | reverse complement strand
CAGCCGTTCACCGGTCACCAGACATACGCCGCCGGTGATCATCAGCTCCAGCATTTTGGGCGGGTTCTGCGGGCCGATGTACAGATAGTCCGAGCTCATGCCCTGCAGTCCGACCTCCATACAGCCGCCGCAGGCGTATTCGGCGGCGTCCCGCGGAGAGACGCCCCGGGCGATCAGCGCGCCCATGATGGCCGGGTCGGAGAGGATCTGCGCGCGGTTGTTGCCGGAGAGCATGTATCGGGCGCAGGCTTTCATCAGCTCGTCGTCGGGGTCTTTGGGCAGGCGGACGTAGACGGAGGGATGCAGGATGTCCAGATCCATGATGGAATCCAGCATGATGTAGGTCAGCGGATTGACCGCAGAGGTGCCGTTGGCGTGGCTGCCGCCGATGCACACGGCCTCCACCCAGCCGTCCATGCCGTAAAGCCGCTCGTCGAACCGCAGAAACAGCTCGTCGATGATCTCTTTTGCCTCTTCCGGCGTGCAGCGGCCGGCTTTCAGGTCGCGTTCCAGATACGGCCACAGGTAATAGTCCAGCCGGCCGGGGCCGTTGCCGCCGTAGGGGTTTTCCGCCATGACGCAGATGTGCTGCATGTGGAACGCCTGTACCGCCTCGCGGAAGGTTTCGGCAGGGCGGCGGGGCACCTTTTCCATCCGTGCGGCAAGCTCCTCGTTGCCGGCGGCACGGTAGGCCGCGGCGTGCTTGTCGTTAAAGGTCAGCACGGCGTCCAGCAGGATCAGCACGCCCTTGTAGAACTGTTCGGCTTCCTCATCGCGCGCGGCGGCAAGCGCCTCTTCAAAACGGGCGCGCAGGCCATCCACGCCCAGCGTCAGAATGCGGTCAAACGCCCATTCCACATGGCCGCGGGCGGGGCCGGTGATCAGGTAGTTGCGGTGCATATCCTCCGCAAAGGGAAATTCGGCCAAAAATTCCTGCGCCGCAGGCGAGTCGCAGTCAAAATCCGGCGAGGTGACCTCCGGCTGCAGATAGTTGTTCTGGTAAATGCGCCCGCCGATGGTGTCCTCATCGCAAACAAAAACCGGCATGGCGGCAATGGCGTCCGCCATGGAACGGGCAATCTTTTCCCACTGGGGCAGGCCGGCGTAACGGCCCAGTGCAGCGCCGTGCAGGTCCTGAAAAAAAGTGGATGCAGGGGCGTTTTTGCCCCGCTGGACGGTGAGCTCTGCCAGATGGCGGATGCGGTCGCTGATCATGGTGTGTTCTCCTTTCGCGTGTACGGCGTCAGAGGGCTCTGTTTAATTGGAGTATACCATGCGGTGCGGCGGGATGCAATCGGGTATCTGCTGCTTGACAGATTTTTTTTGCGGGGGTATGATGATAAAAACGCGCGTGCGAAAGGAGTATTTGGAAAATGGCGGATCATTACAATCATTTTGAACTGAAGCAGTTTGCGGCGACGGTGGCGCAGTGCATGGAGCTTCCTCTGCCGGAAAGCTATGCCCCTGCCGTGAGCTGGGCGGCGGAGATTTTGAAAGAACGTCTTGGCGGAAAGGCGGACCGTGTGGTGGCGTTCCACGCCGACGCGGTGGGGCAGTACATCTGGCAGAAGTACACCAGCCTGTTTGCGCCGGTGTACGCCAACACCTCCATGGCGCTGCCCTTCCTCAGCACGGTGGAATCCGTCACACCGGTGGCGCACGCCTCCATGTACACCGGCCTTTCGCCGGAAGAACACGGCATCCAGACCTACGTGCGGCCTCAGCTGGAGTGCAGTACCCTGTATGATGAGCTGCTGGCGGCGGGCCGCAAGCCGGTCATCATCGCGCAGGAGGACTCCACCTTCCTGCACATTTTTGCGGGCCGGAACATGCCCTGCTACGAATGCCCCAACGCCCTGTCCGTCATCGAAAAGGCCATCGAGGTCATCGAAAGCGGCGAGCACGATTTCGTCAGCATCCATGCGTTTGATTACGACAACGCCGCCCACGCCTTCGGGCCGGAGTCCAAGCAGGGGCTCAACGCCGTATCGCTGGAGGCGGAGGGCTTTGCTCGCGTTGCCGCCGCCGTGCGCCGCTCGTGGAAGGGCCAGCGCACGCTGCTGACCTATTCGCCGGACCACGGCCAGCACCTGACCGCCGGCGGCACCGGCTCTCACGGCAGCAAAATGATCGAGGATATGAATATCCTGCACTTTTTCGGCACGGTGCGCGGCGACGAAGCGGACGCCGGTGTGTGAAAAACGGAGTGAGGCTATGAGTGCTTTTCTGGACGCGTTTGAAGCGCGGGTGAAGGCCTCCGGCGACACGGTGTTCTGCGTGGGCGAAGCCGTGGGCAGCGGTGCGCCGCAGGTGCGGCAGCTGCTGCCGGCAAATCCCTGCCAGGACGTGTACTCGGTGGCGAAGGCGTTCACCGTCACCGCCGTGGGCCTTCTGGCGGACCGCGGCCTGCTGCGGATGGAGGAGACCATCACCGGCGTGCTGGCGGACGGGCTGCCCGCAGGCTGCCATCCCGTCTGGTATTCCACCACGCTGGACATGCTGCTGCGGCATCAGGTGGCGCTGCCGGAGGGGTTTCTGGACATCGACTGCTTTGACGCCAACACCTTTGGCGACGATTATCTTGCCTATACGCTGACATGGCCGCTTCCGGCGGACGCACAGCCGCGCTATACCTACACCGACGCGGCGTTTTACCTGCTGGGCCGTGCGGTGGAAAAACGTGCCGGTATGCCGCTGGACAGCTTTTTGTGGAAAGAGCTGTTCTTTCCACTCGGCTGCCGCGAGGCCGCGTGGAGCCGCTGCCCGCAGGGGCACGCTATGGGCGGCACGGGGCTGTACCTCCGCGTGGAGGACATGCTGAAGCTGGGCATGCTGTACCGCGACGGCGGCGTGTACGGCGGCAGGCGCATTCTGTCGCAGCAGTGGGTGGACACCGTGCTGACCCGTGGGTACGAGCTGAACCGCGTCAGCGCCGAAAGCACCGCCTACGGCAAGGGCGGCATGCGCGGGCAGATGCTGCTGGTCATTCCGGAGGAGGACCGCGTCGCCGCCTGGCAGGGCTGTGTGGACAACTGCAAAACGGACTATGTCGGCTTTGCCGCCGCATACCGTGCGCCGCGGTGAGTTCGCCCTGCCGCCGGACGGCCCACGGATAAGCAGGTGTACAGGCACTGCCGTTCAACGGTGTTATAAATGAAATCATTCAAAAATGAAGAACAAGCCAAAAGGCTACTGGCGAGAGTAGCTGAGATACGTGGCAAAGAACTGCCCGAAGAGTACCGGTAAGCACCAACCCTTCCATGCCCTCTTCAAAAAAGATTTTCTGAAAGTGGGCGACGCCCCGGCCTCCTTTCGCATTGACAATCCCCATCCGCAATGTTATACTGAATTTGACGGAACCGTTATCCGAAACTGCCCCGGGCAATTGGAGCCCGGCCACAGCCTCTCGGACGCGGGTCCGTTTTTTTGTCCAAGCTCCTCCCTGCTCAAAACGGCGGGACTCCCTCCGGTTGCTAAGAAAAAGCCTTCGCAGCGGAAAATTCCGCCGCGGAGGCTTTTTGCGTCTGAAGATGACGGAAAGGAAACGGGAGTGCTGCAAAATGGTAATATTGCAGCAGATCCCTTTGCCGGTCGGTGTCGGCTACGAGGAGCGCGAACGCATTAAAATCCGGCGATGATCTCTTTGCTCAGATTTTTCGCCATGGCGACGGTCAGCTGTACGGTGGCTTCAAAATCCCGGTAGCTGGTTATACCGGCGGGGGTGTGGATGTACCGCACCGGTACGCCGGTGACCACCACCGGCACGCCGTCGGCCGCCACGTTGATGAAGGCGCCGTTGTTGCCGCCGCCTTCGCGCACGCTGGCCTGTACGGGAATGCCCAGTTCCTCGCCCAGCTCCAGCGCCCAGCGCTGATACCGGGGCGAACAGATGACGCTGGTATCCATAAAGCGCAGCATGGGGCCTTTTTTCAGCGCGGTCTGCACGGCGTAGCTCTCGGTGAAGGTGTCGTCGGCGGGGCAGCCTTCAAAGCAGATGGCGATGTCCGGCTTCACACGCTCCACCGCCACGCGCACGCCGCGCTCGCCCACTTCCTCCTGGGCGGAAAGCACGCCCACGACGTCCACCGGCAGTTCTTCGTTCTCCAGCCGGCGCAGGGCCTCCAGCAGCGCGGCGCAGCCGATGCGGCAGTCAAACGCCTTGCCGTGGAGGAGGCCGTGCTGCTCGTCGTAAAAGAAGGGCGTGTCCGGCACGACGGGCTCGCCAATGCGGATGCCGAATGCCTCTTTGGCCTCCTGTGCGCTGGTGGCGCCGACGTCGATGACAAGGCTCTGTACCGTGGGCAATGCCTTGCGGTCGGCCTCCGTCATAAAATGGGAGGGCTTGGCCGCGATCATACCGCGCACAAATTCGCCGTGCCGGTTGCGCACCAGTACACGGGCGGCAGGCAGACTTGCGGGGTTCCAGCCGCCCAGCGTCACAAAGCGCAGCGTGCCGTTGGGGTGGATGGAATGTACCATCATGCCCACCTCGTCGGCGTGGGCGTCCAGCATCAGCACCGGCTTTGTGCCGGTGTTGGCCTTGCGGGTGATATACAGGTTGCGGATGCAGTCTTCCTCCACGGTATAGCCCTCCGGAATGAACCGACGGGCGGCGGCGAGGGTCTCGTCCTCAAAGCCGGAGGGTGCGCGGGCTTCGCTCAGCGCGCGGATGCACGCCAGGGCGTGCTCGTCAACAGCAAAAGACATGGTAAAGCTCCTCCTGAATTTTATTCTTCCGGGCTCAGCATGCCGCACAGGTACTGGGCGTACAGCCGGTGGAAGAAATCGTTGGGATGGTTGACATGGTTGCCGGTGGTGTCGATAAAGCGCTTGCGGCTGTGCATGGCGGCCTGCATGCCGGTGATATCCGCCACGGCGATGCCGCCGCCGTAAGCGGGGTCGGCGGCGATGGCGTCCAGCTCCGGTTTATAGAGATACTGGTTGGCCCAAAACGGCGCCTTTTCGTCCGTGAGGACAGGGTTGGGGGTGCTGGTAGCCACAAGAATGATCTCTGCGGTGGGGTCGGCAGTGCGGATGGAATCCACCATAGTGCGGATCTGCCGGGCGAACAGCTCCGCCGTTTTCCAGCCGTCGTTCATGCCAAAGGCCAGCAGCACCAGATCCGGGCGGTATTCGTTGACCATGGGGCCGACGTGTTCAATGCCCCAGGCCGCGTCCATGCCGCCGACGGAGGTGTTGGTGAGGCGGACCGGCGCGCCCCAGCGGCGGTTGAGCCATTCGGTGAACAGCTCGCCGTAAGGCGCCTGATAGGGCGGGGTGTTGGCGCGGATGCTGGCGTTGCCGCCCCAGGAGATGCTGTCGCCGTACAAAAGCACGTGCAGCGGGCGTTTTTCGCAAAGGGCGGCCCACGTACGGGGCAGCTGCGCCTTGGCGCAGGCGGGGCGTACGCCGGGCCAGTCGCAGCGCTCGGGAACGTAGGTGACGGCCAGCTGATGCAGGTGGAAGAAGTTCCCCTCGCTGAACAGGATGTTGCCGCCGGGCTTGGCGAAGCTTTTGCCCTCAATGGGCTCGGCGGGGTACAGCTCGGCCTCGGTAAAGGCAAAGCAGCGGGAGTTTTCCGTCAGGCAGAACTGCCCGTCCTCGATGTACCAGTCCGTGCCCTCGGCATATTCCTCGGTGCCGGCGGCGTTGGTGACGCAAAGCACCTGTCCGGGTGTGTACAGCAGCGGCGCGCGGGCGTCGCCGTCCGGCGTGCGCAGCATGGTCAGGCTTTCGGCAAAAACAGTGTCCGTCTGCCAGACGGGGGTCATCAGCTCGTCAAAACTCCAGCGCTTTTCCATGGTGTAAACCTCACTTCGTCCGCGTTTTTCTCAGTATAACACGCTTCGCTCCGGTTGAACAGAGAAAAAACCGAGGTTTTTACAAAAAGCGTTTCCATGCCTGATAGCAGGTTTCTTCTGCGGCAAGCAGCTCGCGGGCAAGACGGCTTTCGGGCAGGTCTTCCGGCAGTGCCAGCGTGTGCAGCAGCGCGGTAAGCGCAACGACGCTGTCGTGTATGCCCTGCAAAAGCAGCGCGGTCAGCTCGCTGTCGGCTTTTTCGCCCAGCGCTTTGACGTGCAGCACGAAAAAGCTGCCAAGGCGGCTGCGGTTGGCGGCGGGCAGACGCTCCCCCGCAGCGGCAAGCAGACGGCAGGCCTCGGCAAGCAGGCGGGAGTACACCTGCTGCTGTGCGGCAAGCGCATCCTGCAGCGGCGGCGCACTTGCCAGCGGCAGGGCGGCGGTCATGGTGGCGTGGCCGCTGGCGGCAAGCCCGGCGGTCTCGTTCAGCAGGCGAAGGCGCTGCTTCATAGGTTCTCCTCCTTCTCACGGTGGCCATTAGCATGTGTACGGGCGCAACGGTTATGCACGTTCTGTCGAAAATTGGCAATGCAGGGGAAAAACGCTTTTCATTCCGCGGCGGGTGTGCTAAAATGAGGGTGCGACCTGCCGTGCCATGCTATGCGCACGGCGCTTTCCGTGTTCTTTTTACAAAGGAGCTGCTTATGGCCACCACATCCTGCGTCCGGATGCACGGCGGCGTGCCCACGCTGTTTGTCAACGGGCAGCCGCAGCCCGGACTTGCCTATATGACCTATCTGCCCGAACGGGCCGACTACGCCAACATGGCCGCCATGGGCTGCCGGCTGTATTCGGTGTGTGCGTTTTTTGCCGCACGGCCGGTCAACGCCGCCGAGCTGTGCGGCCCGTTTTCGCCGGGTATTTTTGATACCCCCGGCAGGCCGGATTTTTCCGTTGCCGACCGGGACATTGCCCGGCTGCTGGAGATCTGTCCTGACGCGATGATCTTTCCCCGCGTCAACGTCACCCTGCCGCGCTGGTGGGAGGAAGCTCACCCGGAGGAGTGCAACGACGCCGGTGTCAGCGGCAACCCGCCCCGGGCCTGCCTTGCGGGCGAGCGCTGGCGGCAGGATACGGCTGACTGTCTGGAAGCCTACCTGCGCCACATGGAGGAAGGCCCCTATGCCGACCGCATACTGGGGTATCAGATCGCGGGCGGACAGACGGAGGAATGGATGGCCTTTGACATGAACGGCAACCGCGGCCCCGCGCTGCGCGCCGCCTTTGAAAAGGCCTGCCCCGGCGGGGACGAGGCCGCTTACCGCCGGTTTTCCAGTACTGCCACCGTCGATACGATCACCCTTCTGACCCGCCGCGCCAAAGCCGTGCTGAACGGCAAAAAGGTCATCGGCGCGTTTTACGGCTACACCTTCGAGACCCCGTGGTGGCAGTCCGCCCACGGGGCCATGTCGCAGCTTCTGCGGGAGGGCAGCGTGGACTTCCTCTGCTCGCCGCTGTCCTATAACCGGCTGCGTGCGCCGGGCATCGACTGGGCCTGCATGACGGTGCTGGACTCCGTCAAGCTGCACGGCAAGCTGTATTTTGCCGAAGCGGACGTGCGCACCTGCCGGACGCTCTCCCTTGCCGAAAGCCGTCCCGGCATCTGCAAGCCCACCGACTACGCCGGCGGTATCTGGGCGGGTCCGAAGGACCCGTGGCTGTGCCGTCAGCTGCTGCGCAATGTGTTTGCGCGGGCGCTGTGCCACGGCACCGCATTGTGGTGGTTTGATATGTGGGGCGGCTGGTACGACCATCCGGAGCTGCGGGCGGAGCTGGCCTCCTTTTACGCCCCCGCCCGGCAGGCGCTTGCCGACGCCGACCGCGGCAGCGTTGCGCGGCTGGCGGTGTTTGCGGATGAAAAAGCCCCTGCCGGGACCGACGCCCCTATGGGGCAGGCGCCGGGCTGTGCGGTGCTGTCGCAAAGCCGCATTCCGCTGGGGGCCTGCGGTGCGCCCTATGATGTGTACGAGCTGGCGGACCTTGACGCCGTGCTGCGGATGAAAAACGCGGACGGTACGCCGAAATACCGCGCTGCGGTGTTCCTCATCCATACCCGTACTCCTGCCATGGACGCCGCCATTGATATCTGGAAAAAGGACGGCCGCGCGGCATTGCCTGCCGACGCCGACACCCCGCCGCTGACCGCACAGGATCTTCACAAATTCTGCACTATGGCGGAGATCCACACCTTCGCCGCCCCGGGCGACGTGGTCTGTGCCGGCGAAAACTGGATCTCCATCCACGCCGCCGAAGCAGGTGAAAAGCGGCTGAAGCTGCCCGCCCGCCGCCGCATCGTCGCCGTCCTTGCCGATGAGGGCGTCTGTACGGACGCCTTTGAAGCCGACGCCATCTCTCTGACCTTGCGGCAGTATGAAACCAGAGTCTACCGGCTGGACCCGCTGTGACGGTGCGCCGGACCGATGAATAAAGCATAAGAAAGGCCAAAGCCATGAAACAGGGTTTTTTCGATTTTTATCCCGATGAAGCGCCCTTCGATGCGTCCCCGTGGCGCAGGGCGCTGCTGCCGCCCCAGCTGAGCGAAAAGCTGGAGGAACAGGAAAAGCAGGAGCTGGCGCTGCAAAGCAAGCACGGCCTGCCCACCGGCCTGATGGCGGTGCAGCTGTTTGCCATGCTGGGCGCGGCGCTGCTGATCGTCGCAGCGGTGATGAGCGGCAACACCGTGCTGCTGCTGGGCAGCGCTGTCGGTATTGCTGTGTATATCGCGCTGCACATTGTGGGCAAGCGCCGCGCCAAAGCCGGCACCGCCACCGAAGAAGCGCAGGCTCTGGCCGCGCAGCGAGCCGAACTGGAGACCGCCGTCCGGGCGGCGCTGGGCATTCCGGAGGATGCGGTGCAGGTGGATATCCTGCGCCGGTGCTGGCAGCCCGGCGACGAGGAGCGCGGCGGCGTCGTGCAGCTGGGCGACTACGGCAACCATCCCCGTTTTGCGTGGGTGAGCGATGGCAGGCTGCACCTTGCCGACAGTGAAGAGTCTTACGCCTTTGCGCTGGATTCGCTGGGCATCCCCGCAAAGGTGGATACCAAGATCCTGCTTCCCCGCTGGAACAAGCCCGAACCTCCCCAGAGCGCCGCTTACCGGCACTTCCGCCTGACGGTAAGCGCAGGCGGCGTGTATTGCCGTCCGTTTTTCGAGGTCGCCGTCGGCGACACCGGAAAGGTGCTGCGCTTCCCCGCGTATGAAATGCCCGTTCTGCTGAAGCTGACCGGTCTGGGCGGCTTTGCGCAGAGCTGACGAAGGTCAATGTGATCCGGAAACACATGCAAGGAAAGGAAATCTGCCGTGAAACATTTCAATATGTCCGTGCGCGACGGCTCCGCTGCCGTGCTCACCGCCTATCTGCATGACCGCTCTCCCGAAATGGGAAACCGCGACGTGCGCCCCGCCATGCTGGTGCTGCCCGGCGGCGGTTACCATTTCTGCTCCGACCGCGAGGCCGAGCCCATCGCGCTGGAGTGGTTCCGCCGCGGTTACGACGCCTTCGTGCTGCGCTACACGGTCATCAGCGAAAGCACCCCCGCGCCGCTGTATCTGCAGCCGCTGAGCGACGCTGCCGCCGCCATGAGCCTGATCCGCAAAAACGCCGCGGAATGGCAGATCGATCCGCGCCGCGTGGCCGCGGTGGGCTTTTCCGCAGGCGGCCATCTGTGCGGCTCGCTGGGCGTGCACTGGGACGATGAGCGCCTGAACGCCCCCGACGCCCGTCCCGATGCGGTCATCCTCAGCTACCCGGTGGTCTCCCCGCGGCAGGCGGCGGGCTTCGGCGACGTCTACGTTGCCGAAAAGCTGACCAAAAACGAGCCGGAATGGCTGGAATATTTCGCCGTTGAAGAGCAGGTGCGTGCCGATATGCCGCCCGCCTTTATCTGGACCACCTTCGAGGACGCCACCGTCTGCCCGCGCCACAGCCTGCGGCTGGCGCTGGCCATGCAGCAGGCCGGCATCCCCTGCGAGCTGCACATGTACGACCACGGCGCCCACGGGCTTTCGGTTGCCAGCGAGGAAACCGGCTTTGCCGATGCGCAGATCGCCACATGGACCGGCCTTGCCGCCGGCTGGCTGAACCGGCTGTTCGGCTGGAAGGAGTGAGCGTATGCTGCAGCGGATCCTTTGCCTGCTGATCGCCCTGCCGGGCGCGGCGGCGATATTTTACTCCACCCGCCTGTGGAAAGGCGAGTGGAACAAGGGGATGTTCATCTATTACACCACCCAGAGCAACCTGCTGATGGTGGTGTTCCACGCGCTGCTGTTCGGTGCCTCCTTTGCGCCGGAGGGGCGGCTGTACGCGTTTCTTTGCGCGGCGCCGGTGCGATTGGCCGTGGTGTGCTGCATCACCGTCACCTTTCTGGTGTACCATTTCATCCTTGTGCCGCCCGACCGCGCCAGGGATGAGGAAAATTTCAAAAAGTATTTCTATACCTTTGACAACCTGACCGTACACTACGCCGTGCCGCTGCTGACCATTCTGTGCTGGCTGCTCACCGCGGACAAAAACGCCCCGTGGTGGAGCGCCGCCGCATGGCTGGCGCTGCCGCTGGCATATGTGGTCTACGCGCTGCTGCGCGGCCGGTTCGGCGGCACCATGAACGGCAGACCGGACGGCCCCCGTTACCCGTACCCGTTTCTGGACGTGGACGCGCTGGGCGCCGCGGGCACCGCAAAAAACTGCTGCATCTATTTTGCGGCGTTCTTCCTGCTGGGCGTGGTGTTCACCGCGCTGGCACGACTGCTGCTTTTTATAGGATAAGACAAAAATCCGGCACGGAGGCTTCTCCGTGCCGGATTTTTTGTGGATGTGTATCATTGAGAGAAATTGGTTCATTCCATGCTCTTCAGCCAGTCGATGCAGACCCTGGCCTCGGTGGGGCCGTCGGGGGTCAGGGTCTCGCTTTCCACCACCAGCTCCATGCCCAGCTCAAGGGCTTTGGCGCGCACGGCGGCAATGGGGGCTTCGCCCTCGCCCAGCGGCTTGCCGTCGGCGTGGCCGGCGGGCTCGGCGGCGGCAATGCCGTCCTTGATGTGGATGACCGGCACGCGGTCAGCCAGACGCTCCAGCACGGCGACGGGATCCAGACCGGCGTTCCATGCCCAGAAGGTGTCGATCTGGAAGAACAGATCGGTGCGGGTTTCCAGCTCGGTGTGGATGATCTGCCCGTCGGCGTTGGGCACAAATTCGTGGCTGTGGTTGTGGTAGCCCAGCGCAATGCCCTCGGCGGCCAGTATCGGCTTTACGCGGTTGACCAGCTCCACGAATTCGTCGATCTTTTCTGCGGTGGAAAGGTCGTGGCCGGGGATGATGATGCGGTCGCAGCCGATGGTCTTGTGGTAGGCGATGGTGCCGGCAAGGTTTTCCTCCGTCAGGGCGGCGGCGCCGGTGTGCGTGCCGGAAGCGCGCAGGCCGAACGCATCCAGCCAGCTCTTCACGTCCTCGGCGCTGTGACCGAAAAAGCCGGCAAATTCCACGGCCTTATAGCCCATTTCCGCCACGGCGGCAAGCGCGGCCTTCAGATCCTTTTCGGTGGCGTCGCGCAGGCTGTACATCTGAATCCCATATTCCATATCTGTTCTCCTTTTCCTTTTGAGTACCGGCGTTTGGCCGGGATGAACTTCCAGAACCAGTTTAGCACAGCCGCCGCACAAAAACAACGCCCAAAATGCAATTTGCTCTTTTCAAAACCGCGCGGTTCGTGTACAATAGAGGCAAAGCGACAAAAAGGAGACCGTTACCCATGCTGAAAAAGACGAAAATCCTCAACCCCGCTCTGCTGCAGGCCATTGCCGGTCTGGGCCAGAACGATTATCTTGTCATTGCCAACGCCGCCTTCCCCGTGGACGCCGGCATCCCCGTCATCGACCTGTCTCTGGTCAGCGGCGTGCCCACGCTGGAGCAGGTGCTGGAGGTGGTCGCCTCCGAGCTGGAGCTGGACAGCGCCATCACCCCCAGCGAGCTGCCCAACGCCGACCCCGCCTGTGACGAGGCCGTCAAGACCGCGCTGGAGGGCAAAAAGCGCAAGGAAGTGATGTACGAGCAGGTGAAGGTGCTGGCAAAGCACGCCCGCGCCGTGGTGCGCACCGGCGACTGCCGCCCCTATGCCAGCATCATTCTGCTGGCCGCCGGTCTGTAAACGGAGGCTGCCATGAAAAAGATCGCCAGCTTTACCGTCAACCACGACGTGCTGCCCCGCGGCATGTACCTTTCCCGCGTGGACGGGGACGTGGTCACCTACGATGTGCGCATGAAGCTGCCCAACAAGGGCGACTATCTGGAAAACGCCGCCATGCACACCTTCGAGCACCTGTTTGCCACCTGGGTGCGCAACACGGAGTATGCCGACAAGGTCATCTATGTCGGGCCCATGGGCTGCCGCACCGGTTTCTATTTCCTCGTGCGGGACTCCGTCAGTCATGCACAGGCCATTGCGCTGGTGCAGGGCACGCTGGAATTTGTGGCCGCCTTTGAGGGGGAGATCCCCGGCGCGGCCTCCACCCGCGAGTGCGGCAACGTGGCCGAGCACGACCTTGCCGGTGCAAAAGCCATCGCGGCGGAAATGCTGCCCGTGCTGGCCGGCTGGACGCCGGAGCAGCTCGTCTACCCGGAATGACCCTGTTCTGAAAAACACGGCCGTCCGTCCCATGCGCGGACGGACGGCTTTTGTCTTTGCGGCGGCTGCCGTTCTTCCGCCGCCCGTGCATTGCAAGGAAAGGAGCTTTTCCCATGCTGTACTGCAGTGAACGCAACACCGGATGCCGCTTTACCGAGGTCCTCTGGCAGGGCATGCGGACGCTGATCCTGGAAAACCAGAAGCTGCACATCGCCGTCGTGCTGGACCACGGCGCCGACATTCTGGAATTCAACTACAAGCCCACGGACACCGACTTTGTCTGGCGCAACCCCATGGGACTTTCCGGCCTGCGCAAGCTGCAGCTTGCCCCGGTGGATCACGACATCTTCGCCGACAACTATCTGGGCGGCTTTTTCGAGATCGTGCCCAGCGTGGGCGGCGGCGGAAACTGGCGTGGGGTGCATTTCGGCGGCTATTGCGAAAGCAATCAGCTGCCGTGGGAGTACGCGGTGGAGTGCGACACGGAGGAATGCGTTACGCTGCGCTGCTTTGTGCGGCTGAACAAGCTGCCGCTGGAGCTTTGCCGCCGCATGACCCTGCGTGCGCACGGCGCCGCGCTGGTCATGGAAGAGACCGTCACCAACATCGGGCTGGAGCCGGTGCCCTTCCAGTGGGGCTGGCACCCCAACATCGGCGGCGGTTTCCTGAACGGCGACTGTGTCATCGATATGCCCGGCGGCGAAATGAGCGTCATGCGCCCCAGCGAACGGTTTTCGCAGAATGCCTGCGGCGAGTGGCCCCTGCTGAAGGAGCCGGGCGCGGACACCGGCGTGGATTACAGCCGCATCCTTCCGCCGGATTCCATGCACGACGAGCTGGTGGATGTTCATGTGCCGGAAGGCTGGGCCGCCGTGCGGGATGCAAAGCGCGGGCTGGGCATCGGCCTTGCGTGGGACGCGGCGGATTTCCCCTATGCCGCCATCTGGCAGAGCAGCTGCCACAAAGAGGGGCATTTCCGGCTGGGCGGCGCATATGTGATGTGCTTCCTGCTGCGCCGTCAGCGCACCATGGGTCTGCAGCAGGCAGAACAAGCGGGCGAGACCGTGCCTCTGCCCGGAAAAGCCGCCGTCAATGTCCGCTTTACCCTGACCGTTTTTGAAGACGCCCGTGCCGTCGCCGGTGTGGATGCCGACGGCACGGTGCGCTTTGCCGACTGATATTGAAAAGGAGAACAGGATCATGAGCAAGACCGGACTTTCCTGGCAGGTTTTTCTGGATAAGGTGTATGGCTGCTGGCTGGGCAAGTGCATCTCCGGCACCATCGGCGCACCTTATGAGGGATTCAAGGGCGACCTGAAGGTGGAGTACAGCCCGAAGCTGATCGAAAACATGCTGCCGAACGACGATCTGGATCTGCAGGTGCTGTGGCTGGAGGTGCTGGAGGAAAAAGGCACCGCCTTCACAAGCGCGGATCTGGCAAAGGCCTTTTACGAAAAATGCCCCTATGCACCCGGTGAGTACGCCACCTTCAAAAAGAATTATGAGCTGGGCCTGCAGCCCCCGCTGACCGGTAAATTTAATAATAACTACTACATTGAAGGTATGGGCTGCCCCATCCGCTCCGAGATCTGGGCCTGTGTCGCACCCGGCGACCCCGCGCTGGCGGCGCGGCTTTCCGCCCGCGACGGCTGCATGGACCACTGGGGCGAATCCGTCATCGCCGAGCAATACCTTGCCGCACTGGAAGCCATGGCCTTTTTGTGGCAGGGCAGTATCCATGATCTGATCGTTGCCGCGCTGGACTATGTCCCCGCGCACAGCAAATACCGCAGGCTGGTCACCGATGTGGTGGGCTGGTGCGACGCCGGTGCGGATGCAGCCACCGTCATGGGGCGCATCATGCGGCAGTACGGCCACTCCGACTGCACCAACATGTACCAGAACATGGGCATCTCGCTGATGGCGCTGCTGCTGGGCGGCGGGGATATGCTGGATACCACCATCCTTGCGCTGAACTGCGGCTTTGACACCGACTGCACCTGTGCCACGGTGGGCTCCGTCATCGGTATTCTGCGCGGCGGCGATGCACTGATGAAGCAGTACTCTTTCCCCGAGCAGAGCTATATCCTCAGCGTCAACACCACCCGCCGCAGCGACAAGGTGTATGATCTGGCCGTGGACACCGCCCGTGCCGCACTGCTGTTTGCCCAAGAGAACACCGCAGTGGAGCTGACCGCTCTGCCCGCCGATGCGGTGGCCCCTGCCGCGGGTGCCGCGTACCGCCGCACCGATCCGCTGACGGTTGTCGTCGGTTATCCGGAGGACGACCCCACCGTCGCCCCCGGCGAAACCAAAACCGTCACACTGCGCCTTTGCGGCGAAGCGGGGCTTGCCGGCAGCGTGAACGTGTCGGCACCGCCGCATTTTGAAGCGCAGCCTTCCGTGCAGAGCTTTGCGCTGACCGACGGCTGCGCCGAGATCACGGTTTGTGTCGCCGCGGCTGCGGATGCGCCGGTGCTGATGAACCGCAACCTGTTTGACGCGGTCTTTACCCTTGCGGACGGCCGCGTGCAGCAGTGCCGGTTCGGCCTTGTGGGTGCGCAGCTGTGGCGCGTGTACGGCCCGCTGTGGAAAAACGTCTGCTACGCACCGCCGCTTGCCGGCGGCGAAAGCTATTACAAATGGATCCCCGGC
>CAZYRD010000040.1:3437-15221 GCA_964649475.1 uncultured Faecalibacterium sp. | reverse complement strand
GTGATCCGATTCCGATCTTCCCGGCTCCGGCTCTGGTTTCCATTCCGGTCGGTTGAATTGATCTGCGCATACGCGCACTGCTCATTTCATCGGAGTATCCCTTTCTGTTTTTGTGGGTTCGATCATCGGACAAAACTGCTTAGTTCATTGGTTTGTACCTTTGTATTTCTTTCAGGTGGAATGGCGGACATCATAATAGTTCATTGGCGTGTCCTCCTGTAATTTCAAACCTCATTCGGGGATCAGAACGCCGTAGGTATCCCCTTTTCTGCGGTAGACCACTTCGGTCTTGAGAGAGTCGGCGTTCTGGAACACATAGAAATCATGTCCCAGCAGGTTCATCTGCAGAATTGCTTCCTCGACGCTTTCCGGCTTGAGTGCCACACGCTTTTCCCTTACCACGTCAAAGGCACCTTCTTCGGCCTCTTCTTCTTCGGGTAGGGGCTCTGCGAAAGCAGGACGCTGCAGTTTTGTTTGCAGGCGCCGGCGGTTTTTCAGCAAGCGGCGGGTCAGCAGTTCAGCGGCTTCGTCGAATGCGGCTTCCATTTGCGGTGCGCTTTTTTCTGCACGCACCTGGATCCCATCATCCTGAACGGTAACCTCCACGGTCTGACGGTCTTTTTCCACGGTCACTGTTACCTGAGCTTCGGCTTCTGTGTCAAAGAAACGATCCAGTTTTTTCAACCGTTTTTCCACGCGCTCTTCAAAGCTTGGTTTCAGGGTGACTCTGCGTCCTGTCATGGTTACCTTCATGCTACTATTCCCCTTTCGCTGGAAGCTTTGTATTTTCTATTGTGCTCCTCCTTTCTCTTGTCTATAATATAAAACATTTTCAACGGTTTGTCAACTATTTTAGTCAAAATTTATAATCAAATTTTCTCACAAATTTTGTGTGCAGTTTTCGACATATTACACAGTACTGTTTGCGATATAATAACAGTGCGTTCCCGGCTGCCTTTCCATCTGCCCGCCGCCTGCACGGTCATTGCAGCGGCGGGGCTTTTTTATTTTGGTGCTTGTCAGCGGCGGCGGCATCTGCTACAATGTGGGTGTAACCTATTATTACGATAAAGGAGCACCACCTTATGATACCTCCGCTTGAAAGCTACATCACGCCGTACAAGCTGGGCCGTTCTGTGATCGAGCCCTCCCGTGCTGCCGGCGCGTATGATGAGATCTGCACCGATGTACCCTTCGTCTTTTTTCACAACGACAAGTTCTGGCTGATGCACGTGGGTTTTGACGGCCGCGGCTACCAGACTGCGCTTGCCTGCGCCGACACCCCGGAAGGCCCCTTTGAGGATGTGTGTATGATCCTGAAGCGCGGCGAAGGCAACGGCTGGGATACCGCCAATGCCGCCGGCGTCTGGATGCTGAGCACGCAGGAGCTGTTTGCCACCCGCACCCTGAAAAAATGGGATGGCAAGTACTGGCTGTACTATCACTCCTACCCCGGCGAGGGCTATGAAGAGGGCGCCGCCGCCATCGGCATCGCCTGGTGCGACAAGGAGGACCTGAGCGAGTGGCACCGCCTGCCGGAGCCGATTTTGACCGCTCCCGAAGAGGAAGCGTGGGATCACGGCGGACTGTACAAGAACTGCACCGTGGAATGCGGCGGCAAGTACTACATGTTCTACAACGCCAAGGATAAAACCTACGGCGGCTGGAAGGAGCAGACCGGCATCTGCGTGGGCGACGACCCGCTGCACTTTACCCGTCTGCCGGAGCAGCCCGCCGTTCCTGCTGGCGAAGCCGGTACGTGGGACAACGTCTTTGCCAGCGACCCGTGGGTGGTACACAGCATGAAGGACAGCTGCTGGGTGATGTATTATTACGGTTATAACGGTGTGCACGCCTGCGACGGCATCGCCTTCTCCCGCGATCTCATCCATTGGGAAAAAGCGCCCGAACCGATCATTGCGCCCGACGCCCCCGGCAGTCTTGACGACCGGAACGCCCACAAGCCCGCTATTCTGTGGTACAAGGGCGTGCTGTACCATTACTATTGCTGCGTGCAGGACGCCCCCGGCGAGCCGTATAACGAGCGCCGCACCATCACGGTGGCCGCCAGCAAGCCGTGGAACTGATCTGCTTTTTTAACGGACGATTTCTTTGAAAGAAAGGTCGTGTACATATGAACGAACGCAACACCGCCCGCCTTGCGGCACTGCGTGCCGCCGCGCTGGACGCCCCCCACGCGTATCAGGAATTTTATCTGTATTATTTCCGCCGTTTTGCACAGAACGAAAATCTGGGCCGCCTTGAAGAGCGTTACGCCGATGCGTACAGCTACGCCTTCTGGCACATGACCCCCGTCATCGACGAGGGCGAGCTGATCGTCGGCAAGGCCGCCACCCCGCTGACCGGGGAGCAGAAAGCCGAATGGCAGGAGCTGCGCACCAACGTCGCCGAAAAGGTGGTCCCTATCTTCGGACAGGACTCCCACATGGCCATCGATTACGATCTGGTGCTCAACGAGGGCCTGGAGGGCATCAAAAACCGCATCGACACCGCGCTGGCGACCGAGACCGACCCGGACAAGACCGCCTTTTACCGCTGCTGCCGCAGCTGCCTGACCGCTGTGGTGGGCTTCGCAATGAAGTATGCCCGCCTTGCGCTGAAACAGGCCATCGCCTGCACCGACCCGGTGCGCAAGGCTGAGCTGGAAAGCCTCGCCGTCATCTGCGGCAAGGTGCCGTTCCAGCCTGCGACCACCTTCTGGGAGGCCGTACAGGCCACCCATTTCATCACTTTCTGCATTTCCATCGACCCGTACCGCTTCTTCGGAGCACAGCAGTATCAGCTGGGCCACCCCGATCGGTATCTGCTGAAATTCTACGAGCAGGACGTCGCCGCCGGCAGACTGGACGTCGAGACCGCCCAGCTGCTGATGGACTGCCTTGCCGTCCAGATCAACAACCGCGTGCCCCACGGACTTTCCAGCGGATACATGGTGGGCGGCCGCAATACCGACGGCAGCGTCGTTGCCAACGACCTGACCCGCATGGGCATGCAGGTCATTGACGACGTGCGGCTGGTCTACCCCGCCGTGGGCCTTTGTGTCACAGAGGACACGCCCGACGAGTTTTTGCAGCAGGCCTGCGATCTGCTGTCCAAGGGGTATTCTCACCCCGCCATCTTCAACGATGACGTGGTCACTGCCGGTCTGATGCACTATGGCCTGCCCGAGGACGAAGCCCACAGCTACATTCACAGCACCTGTGTGGAGATCACCCCGGCGGCGTCCTCCAACGTATGGGTGGCAAGCCCCTACACCAACATGGTGCAGATCCTGCTGGACTGCCTGGACAAACGCGACGCCTACGAAAGCTTTGACGAGCTGTACAGTGCCGTACTTGCCCGTCTGGACGAACACATCCTTGCCAACTTTGAAAAAGAGAACGGCGACCGCATCAAACGCACCAGCGGTTCCATCAAGCCGCTGCTCTCCTGCGTGGTGAACGACTGCCTTGCCAGAGGCGTGGACATTGAGCAGGGCGGCGCCCGTTACAACTGGATACTTCCCAGCTTTGTGGGCATGGCCAATCTGGTGGACGCGCTGTACGCCATCAAGACGCTGATCTTCGATAAGAAAGAGCTGGATCTTTCCCAGCTGAAGGCTGCGCTGGCTGCCGATTTTGAAGGTTACGAAAAGCTGCGGCTGAAGATCCTGAACACCGTGCCCAAGTACGGCAACGACGTGGATGACGTGGACGATTACTTTGGCAGGATCGTCGATCACATCGTGGCTGAATGCCGCAAGTACACCCCCATACTGCCCAACGCCAAGCTGATCCCCAGCGTCTTCTGCTGGGTGATGCACGAGCGCTTTGGCAGTGAGACCGGCGCCAGCCCCGACGGCCGCCGCGCCGGCTTCCCGCTGGGTGACGGTTCCGGCCCGTGCCAGGGCCGCGAGGCCAACGGCCCCACCGCCTCCATCCTTTCCAGCACCAAGTGGTCGCACAAGGAGCTGATCGGCGGCGTTGCCGTGAACATGAAGTTCAGCAAAAAGGCGTTCACGGAGGAGTCCGGCAAAAAAATGCTGGGTCTGATCCGCACCTACCTTGCCCGCGGCGGCTTTGAGCTGCAGATCAACGTCGTGGACCGTGACACGCTGCTGCGTGCGCAGGCCGAGCCCGAAAATTACCGGGATCTGGTGGTGCGCATCGGCGGTTACAGCGACTATTTCGTCACGCTTTCACCTGCCATGCAGGCCGAGGTGCTGCTGCGCACGGAGCACGAGCTATGAGTGAAGCAGCGGGAACCATCTTCAATATTCAGCGGTTCTGCACGCAGGACGGCCCCGGCATACGCACCACGGTGTTTATGAAGGGCTGTCCCCTGCGCTGCGCCTGGTGTCACAACCCTGAATCCCACCGGGTGGCGCCGGAGCTGCTGTTCTCGGGCGAAAAATGCATCGGCTGCGGCGACTGCGCCGAAGCATGTGCCAACGCCTGCCATGTGATGCGGGACGGCATGCACGGCTTTGACCGCACCGCCTGCACGGGCTGCGGCCGCTGCGCCGAGGTCTGCTGCACCGGCGCGCTGGAGCTTTGCGGACGCACCGCCACCGTACAGGAGGTTCTGGACACCGTTGTGCGCGATGCAGCCTTTTATAAAAACACCGGCGGCGGCATGACGCTTTCCGGCGGCGAACCGCTGGCACAGGGCGAATTTACGCTGGGACTTGCCAGAGAGGGCAAAGCCCGCGGGCTGCACATCTGCATCGAGACCTGCGGCCACGGCAAACCGGAGCTTGTGCGCGAACTGGCGCAGTACATTGATATTTTTCTGCTGGACTGCAAGCTGACCGACGCCGCGCTGCACAAACAGTACACCGGCGTGGACAACGTCCTGATCCTTGAAAATCTCGCTCTGCTGGACTCTCTTGGCGCGCACATCGTGCTGCGCTGCCCCATTCTGCCGGACGTCAACCTGAACGAAGCACATTTTGACGGGCTGGCGGCGCTTGCCGCAAAATATCCCGCCATCCGGCAGATCGACCTTGAGCCGTACCACCCGCTGGGTATCAGCAAAGCGGAACGCCTCGGCCGCACCGCAGCCTATGCCAACACCGAGCTGATGGACAAAAAGCTGATCGAGCCGTTTGCCGAAACGCTGCGCACACGCACCGGCCTGCCGGTCAACATCCAGTGATTTTTCCGCAGCCGCGATTTGACAAAACACCCAATTCTTCCTTGTGAAATTCAGCACAAACACCACGCTCTTTTTGTGGACATTTGCATCGGGATATGTTATCTTAAAGCCGGACGGATCTCTTTTCCCGTCCGGCTTTGCTCTTATCTTATCCGAACCAACAGGAGGTTTTTTTATGAAACTGACCGCGATCACCGTCTGCAGGCAGACGCTGGAATTTTCTTTGGACGAACCGTTTACCGGTGCGCTGGAGCTGAAGGAATACGCCGCCGTCATCCACGGTGACAGCCGCCTTGTCGCACAGGAAACCCTGCAGTTTGCCGACGGCAAGGGCTCCGTCGTGCGTTATGCGGGCAGCCATGACCGAGCTTTCGGCCGCTTTGTGCTGGACGGCGTCGGCGGTATCTGCTACGTCACGGATTTTGCACCGGACGCCCACGAAAACATCTATCCCTACCGTCAGCCCGCAAGCATCAAATCGCTGGACTGCCCCCGCCACTGGGCCGAGCATTACGGCGTAAAACAGAACCGCCCCAACGTCAACCTGCCCCAGATCGTCTCTTTGCAGGAGCAGCCCGGCACCATTCCCTTTGAGTTTGAAGGCCGCACCTATTATTTCTACGAAGAGGAAATCCTTCACTTTGCCGAGGAGATCACCGGTTACGACATCAGCACCTTTATTGTGCTGAACTGCATGCACACCTTCGGCAGCAAGCGCGAAAAAGAGCTTATGAAGATCGCCGCCCACCCCGGGTACGAGTGGGGCTCCAAGGAGGCGTTCATCAGTGCTTTCAACATGACCACTGAGGAAAGCGTTAATCTTTACGGCGCGTTCATCGCCTTCCTCGCCATGTACTTCACTCCGGAAGAGAACCCCTACCATCTGGGCGGCGTGGTCATCGGCAACGAGATCACCGTTCCCCGCTTCTGGGGCAACGCCGGCGAAATGCTGGTGGACGACTACATGGAGGAATACTTCCACGCCATGCGCATCGCGTGGATCTGCGGCAAAAAGTATTACAGCGACTTCCGTGTCTACGTTTCGCTGAATCAGGAGTGGGTCAACATCACCCACCAGCCCTATCGTATCTACGACGGCCGCCGTATTCTGGATCTGATGGCCGAGATCGGCGCCCGCGACGGCGATTTTGACTGGCATGTTGCCCATCACCCCTATCCGGAAGATGCGGACTTCTGGAACGACCGCCGCGCGCCGTTTCACTTCAACGCACAACTCATCACCTACCGCAATATGGAGGTGCTGGAAGCCTACCTTGCCCAGCCGCAGTTCCTGTACAAAGGCGAGCCCCGCCGCATCATCTTCAGCGAGCAGGGCTTCAACTCTCCCGATGGTCCGCTGCGCAAGCTGCGCGAAAAACAGGCCGCCGCAGGCTTTACACTGTCTTACCTGAAGGCCCGCAACATGAAGACGGTGGATATGATGTACCACCACGCCTTCTGCGACAATCTGCGGGAGTTTGGCCTACATCTGGGCATTCACCGGTATGACCCGGACGCACCGGACCACATCGGTGAAGCCAAACCCATCGGCGCTTCCGTACGGGCGATGGACACTCCCGGTGAGGAGGCCGCCATCGCGTTTGCGCGCGAGGTCATCGGCGAGGACATGTTTGAGTACATGCTGCATCCCGATATTCTGTGCGGCGACCCCGACACCAGCAGCGAGACCGATTTCGGCGAGCAGGACGTTTTGCAGAAGCCGGAATAAGGCTGCCGGTCTCCTCTGTCATTGTGCACAAATCTGCCGCTCGATTTTCGTCAGCCAGGCCGCAATATTTTCATGGACATTTTCTGTAAATTATGTTATCTTGAGGCCAGACGGGAAAACCTGTCTGGCCTCAAATTTGTGATACAGGAGGGTCTTTTTTATGAAACTGACCGCGATCACCGTATGCAAAAACCATCTGGAATTTGCTTTGGATGAAGCTTTTACCGGCGCGCTTGTATTGAAGGAATACGCCCCCGTCATTCACGGAGAGGATCGCCTTGTTGCCGAAGAAGCACTGCAGTTTGCCGACGGCAAAGCCGTTGCCGCCCGTTTTGACGGCAGCCATGACCGTGCTTTTGGCCGGTTTGCCGCGGAAGGTGCTTCCGGTGTCTGTTACGTCACCGAATTTGCCGATGACGTGCCCGAAAACGTCTACCCCTATCCGCAGCCCGACACCATCAAAACGCTGGTGTGTGATCACGAGCTTGGTCAGGAGTTCGGCGTAAAGCAATCCCGTTTTGACGTCAGCCTGCCCGGCTTTGTTTCGCTGAAAGAGCAGCCCGGTACCATCCCCTTTGAATTTGAGGGCCGCACCTACTATTTCTACGAAGAGCCCGTAAAGCATCTGGAAGCCAACATGGCCGGTTTTGAGGTCAACACCCTCATCCTGCTCAATTCTCCCAGAAGCTTCGGTTCCAAAAACGAAAAAGAGCTGCTGGACATCTGCGTGCATCCCAAGTATGAGTGGGACTGGCCCGGCGCGTTCATCAGCGCTTTCAACATGACCACCGAGCCCGGCTGGCAGGTGTACGGCGCCTTTGTGGAGTTCTTTGCCCAGCGCTATACCCGCAGCGACGCCAAATACGGCCGCATCGGCGGCGTGATCATCGGCAATGAGATCAACCTGCCCGAAAACTGGGGCAATGTGGGCGAGATGCCGGTGGCGGATTACGTCGAGGAATACATTCAGGCCATGCGTGTGGCGTGGATCTGCGGCAAAAAGCATTACAACAACTTCCGCGTCTATGTTTCGCTGGCCAACAACTGGAACCGTGTGCATCCCAATCCCCTGCGCCTGTACCACGGCCGTGACATCGTGGATCTGCTGGCGGAATACGGCGCCCGCGATGGAGATTTCGGCTGGCACATGGCCCATCACCCCTACCCCGAAAGCTGGCTGCCGGATTTCTGGAACGACCGCACCGCCGAGTTCCACTTTGCCACGCCCAGCATCACCTACAAGAACATGGAAGTGCTGGAAGCCTACCTTGCCCAGCCGCAGCTGCTGTACAAGGGCGAACCCCGCCGCATCATCTTCAGCGAGCAGGGCTTCAACTCCGAAAACGGCCCGCTGCGCGACCTGCAGGAAAAACAGGCCGCCGCCGGCTATGTGCTGGAGTACATGAAGGCCCGCAACATGAAGACCGTTGACATGATGGCCAACCATTCCACTGTGGATAACCCCCGCGAGTTTGGGCTGAATCTGGGTATTTTCCGGTACGACCCCAATGCACCGCGTCACAGAGGCGAAGCCAAGCCGCTTGCCAAGGCGATCAAAGCCATGGACACCCCCGCCGAGGGCATTGCCATCGAATTTGCCAAACAGGTCATTGACCCTGCCCTGTTCGACTGGCTGCTGGATCCTCCCGTGCTGCACGGCGACCCCGACCGCAGCAAGGACGTGGAATTCGGCTGATGCCGGAACATTCGGATTCCGGAACCGGACAAATCTCTCATCACACGCGCAAGAGCCGCCGTGGAAACGGCAGCTCTTGTTTTTTCGCTCACTGAAATATCAAAAAAGGTCACTCGGCACGATCATCCGCAATAGGCACTCAACAGCTCGCGGCAGCGCATACAGTTTTCAAAGCTGACCTCCTCCGGAACACCGTAACCGCAGAGGGGAATATACCTGCTTCGCAGCCACCGCTGCCGGTGACGTAATGAACCACATTTTTTCCGAGCCAAACGTCTCTCGCAGATAGGTATCACAATCCGATACGGCGTCATACGGCTTCAAATACCCCGGCACGCAATACACCTCCATATTATTCTTTTGTTCTTTACGTCACTCATTTGGCGTTATTCGCACAAACGGAGAAACAGTAAATTTTTCCAATGTTTTTTCAAAAAAAGCTTGACTTTGCAGGCCGGATATACTATAATAATTTAGCGGTCTGAGGGACATGCGCCTGTAGCTCAGCTGGATAGAGCATCTGCCTTCTAAGCAGAGGGTCGGGGGTTCGAGTCCCTCCAGGCGTGCCATTGGGATGGTGGCTATAGCTCAGTAGGCTAGAGTGCCAGATTGTGGCTCTGGAGGTCGTGGGTTCGAGACCCACTAGCCACCCCACAAACGGAGAAGGCAAGTTATTGAAAGATAACTTGCCTTTTCCAATATGATGGGATATCGCCAAGTGGTAAGGCAACGGACTTTGACTCCGTCATTCCGCTGGTTCGAATCCAGCTATCCCAACCAAAAAAGCAGTGCTTTGGCACTGCTTTTTTTGGTTGGACGGCGGATGAGAATTTCCGGAATCGCAAATCGCTCTCCCCCTTTCTCCAAACAGGCGGGCCCGCATGAAAAACGCGTTATTTCTTTCCGGTACGACCGATGGCATAATAGCGGTAACAGGTACCTGCAAAATGTTTTTGAAGGAGGAACGCATATGAATATCGGTTTGAAAATCAAGCAGCTGCGGCTGAACGCCGGCTTGACGCAGGAACAGCTTGCCGCAAGACTGGGCATCAGCGCACAGTCGATCTCCAAATGGGAGACCGCTGTCACCATGCCGGACATCACGCTTCTGCCGCTTTTGTCGAGCTCGGCGTCACCGTCGATGAGCTCTTCGACCTGACCGTCGATCAAAAGCTGCAGCGAATTGAAAGACACTACCGTTTTGATGCACATTCTGCCAATTTGCAAAAGCGGCCGAATGCGTTCATTCCGCCTGTTGACAATCCCCGCTTTTTATGACACAATGATGCTATAAAAGATTAATTATTTCAACATGCCGACAGCAGAAAAAACGATCCGAGGAACAAGCGATGATGTATAAATACGAGCTGCACTCCCACACCTCCGAATGCGACCGCGACGCCCGCCTCAGCGCGCGCGAGCTGGTACGCCTGTACAAAGACGCCGGTTATGACGGCATGGTGATAACCGACCATTATATCGAACGGTTTTACACCCTTTGGTTTCCGGAGGATGTCCGCGGGCTGACCCACGAGCAACAGGTCGCGCGCTGGCTGCGGGGCTTTCACACCGCCCGGGAGGAGGGCGAGAAAATCGGTTTTACCGTGCTGCCCGGCGCGGAGGTGCGTTTTGACGGCTGCCCCAACGACTATCTGCTGTACGGTCTGCACGAGGATTTCTTTTACACCGTTCCCCGCCTGAACGAACTGAAAAACGTGCGCGAGCTGCTGGCGCTGATGCCGGAAGGCGTGTGCGTTGTGCATGCGCACCCGTTCCGTGACGACATGGTGGTGGAAACGCCCTGCGGCATATTCGGCATGGAGGTGTTCAACGGCGGCACCGAGCCGTTCCGCAATGAGCTGGCGCGGCAGTTTGCCGCACACTACGGTCTGGCGATGACCTCCGGTTCGGACATTCACGGCATGAGCCGGCTGGCCAAAGGCGGTATACAGACGCCGCGGCGCATCCGCACACCGGAGGACCTTGCCGCCGTCCTTCGCAGCGGCGAATACACTCTGATCGAAAACGGAAAATAATGCAAAAGGCAAGGATGATTTGTATCCTGCACAAAATCCCTCTATTTGCCAAAACGAACGCAAGAAAGGCAATTTGTGTCAAAATACACAAATTCCGACTCTTTCCACATTCGAAAAAAGGAGACGCCGCCATGAAGTACACTGTCGTTTCTTCAGCAGAATTCACCTATCCCGATGTATGGGAATATGCATCTGCCTCGCAAAAAGCCGATGTTTTTGCCGCACGCGGCGGCTACGCCACATTTCAGCTTCTTTTGCAAAACCGCACCGATACCGCATTATCCGTTGTTTTCCGCGGCCTGCCCGCCGGCACCTGCGCCGAGCTTTACACCCTGACCCCTGTTTATGTCGAAGAAAATCACCTGATCGAACCGGAACAATACGAGCCGCATTTTCCGGAAAGGGTCGCCCCGTATTGGTTGTACGACTGCCTGCGGCCGTTTGACGGTACCCTTGAACTCACCGAAGGCGTCGGCGGTCTGTATGTCGCCGTAAAAATTGACCGCGACGCCGTTCCCGGCGATTACGAAGCGGTCATAACGGTTGACGGCGAGGATATCCCTCTGTCGCTGAAAATTTACAGCGCCGTACTGCCCGATGAGACCCTGAAAATGATCATCGGTTACGACAGTGGCATCTGTGCCAAGTATCACGGCGTCGAACCCCTTTCGGAGGAGTATCTGGCCTTGGAAGAGCAGTATCTGACCATGATGCGCCGTCTGCATCAGAACATGATGTACACCGACGGCATCAAGGTGACCAAAACCGGCGAAAATAAATGGGATTTTGATTTCACCGAATTTGTGGCGCAGGTCAGACGCTACGAAAAATCCGGTATGCGCTTGTTCAATGCGCCGGCGGTCGGCTTCCGCAAAAGCTGGAAGGAATCCACCATCTTTGTCAACGACAGCATTCCCGCCATGTCCTTCGAGGGCTATTGCTACGTTTCGCAGTATCTGACGGAGCTGCGCCGCGTTCTGAAAGAAAACGACTGGTTGGATCGGTTTGTCCTCGGCATTGCCGATGAGCCCAACGCGGAAAACTGCACCGAATTCCGCGCTTTGTGCGGCATGGTGCGCAAGTTGTTCCCGGAGATCCGCCTGATCGACGCCATGAGCCAGCACGACCTGTATGGCTCGCTGGATATCTGGGTCCCCCTGAACTGC
>CAZYRD010000040.1:0-3427 GCA_964649475.1 uncultured Faecalibacterium sp. | reverse complement strand
AACTGCGAATATGAAGAGCACCGCGACTGGATGGAAGCCGTCCGTTCCGCCGGTGATGAGATCTGGCACTATGTGTGCTGCGCGCCGCGCTGGAACAAATACATCAACCGCTTTATGGATTATCCCCTTCTTTCCACCCGGTATCTGCACTGGGGCAACTACAAATACGGTCTTACCGGTTTTCTGCACTGGGCGGTCAACAAGTACCAGCCCGGGCAGGATCCGTTCACCCAAAACTGTCCCGAGCATCACAACGCGGATTCTGTGACGTGGCTTTCCGCCGGCGACACGCACATCATCTACCCCGGCAATGGCGCACCGTGGATGTCCATCCGTCTGGAGGCCGAGCGCGAGGGCGCTGAGGAATACGAGCTGCTGCAGCTGCTTGCCCGCACGGATAAGGCTGCCGCGGATGCCATCTGTGATTCCATGTTCCACACCTTCCGCGATGTGGAATATGATGTTTTGAAATTCACGCAGGCCAGAAAAATGCTGCTTGAAGCTCTGTCCTGAATCCTCTCTTCTATAAGGAGAACGCGGCATGAAGCTTGCAATGTATTCCGGCTTTAACGCGCTGCTGGTGCAGCAGGGCCCGGCAAAAGCTGCCGCAATAGTCCGCGAACTCGGTTTTGAAGGGATCGAGCCGCTGGACGACCCTGCGCTTTTCACCCCCGAACTGGCCGCGGAACTGAAAAAGGCACTGGACGCCGAAGGGCTGATCTGCTGCTGCTATTCCGCTTACGCCACCCTGACCGATCCGGATGCCGAAGCCACCGAGCAGCGTCTGCTTCGCTGCGCCGAGATCTGTGCCATACTGGGCTCGCCCTATCTGCATCACACGCTGATCGGCCCCGTATTCCCCATTCCCGCAAGCCGGGAGTTTGCCCCCGGCGCTTTTGAGGAGGCAGTGGAACGGGCCGGCCGCATTGCGCAGCATGCGGCCGCACTGGGCGTCCGCTGCATCTATGAGGATCAGGGCTTTTATTTCAACGGGCTGGACGGTCTGCAGCGCTTTTTTGACACCATGGAGCCCTACGCACCCGGTTTTTGTGCCGACGTCGGCAACTGCCTGTTTGTGGACGAGGAGCCGCAGGGGCTGATCGAAGCATTCCACGACCGCCTGTGCCATGTGCATCTGAAAGATTATTTCCGCAGCAGCACCCCGCCCGCCAAAGCGGACACGGTGTACCGCAGCTTTGGCGGCAAATACCTTGCCGATGCGCTGCCCGGTGACGGCTGCCTTGCGCTGAAGGAATGCGTCCGGCTGATTGGGCCGGAGTACTGCGGCTTTTATTCTCTGGAATACTGGCCGGAAGATTTTACCGCTCAGGACGCCGCCGCGCTGACAGAATGGCTTCGCGCACTGGAAGCCTGAAACGCCGCACCAAAAAAAACACGCAGCCCGCGAGCCTTTTCCACTTATCCCAAACCACGAAAAACCGACCCGGCGGCAGGGCAAAGCTCTGCAGACGGGTCGGTTTTGTTTTACAGGATGATGCAGATCAGACCGGCACAGCCGTCGTTGATGATGCGCTCCAGCGTCTCCTGCAGCTTGGTGCGGGCCTCCTGCGGCATATGCAGAAGCTTGCTGTGCAGCCCTTCATTGACAAGCTCGTGCAGGCTTTTTCCAAAAATATTGGACTCCCAGATGCGGATGGGATCCTCGCCAAACTCCTTCATCAGGCTCATTACAAGCTCTTCCGACTGCTTTTCGCTGCCGACGATGGGCGCAACCTCGGTATGGATCTCCGTTTTCATCATATGGATGCTGGGTGCGCTGGCCTGCAGCCGCACGCCATAGCGGCCGCCCTGCCGGATGATCTCCGGCTCCTCCAGCGTCAGCTCATCCAACGTGGGCATCACGATGCCGTAACCCGTGGCTTCCACCTGCTCCAGCGCCGCCTGCACCTTTTCGTACTGCTTGCGGATGCGCGCAAGCTGGATGACGCAGGGCATCAGGCTGGCTTCGTCGCAGATGGCAAGACCGGTGGTCTCGCCCAGAACCTGATAGAAGATATCGTTTTTCAGCGCCAGCTCCAGCCGGATGCAGCCGGTGCCCAGCTCCACCCCCAGCACACGGCTGCCCTGCAGATATTCGCAGTCCGGCGGAGCGGATGCAACCACGTCCCGGATATACTGCAGCTTTTCGGCATAGCTCTGCACCGCGCCGTACACCGCCTGCTGCAGCCAGTGCTCTTTTTCCAGCATGGTGACCCAGCGCGGCATGCAGAACGCCAGCTCCTTGATGGGAAACTCATACAGAACGGTTTTAAGGATCTCGTTGACGTCCTCCAGTCCCAGCTCCAGACAGGAGACCGGCAGCACCTTTCTGCCGTATTTTTCTTCCAGTTTTTTCGCCAGCTCCTGTGCGGCGGCAGCGCCCGGCGAAACACAGTTGAGCAGAATGACAAAGGGCTTTCCCAGATTGGTCAGCTCGCGTACGACCCGTTCCTCTGCGGCTTCGTAGCTTTCCCGCGGGATATCACTGATGCTGCCGTCCGTGGTGACCACCAGCCCGATGGTGGAATGATCGCAGATGACCTTTTGCGTTCCGGTTTCCGCCGCGGTATCAAACGGAACTTCCGTTTCGAACCAGGGCGATTTCACCATGCGCGGGCGGTCATCCTCCTGCGCGCCCATGGCTCCGGGCACAAGGTATCCTACACAGTCCACCAGGCGCGCCCGCAGGCTGACGCCTTCCTCCGGCCGGATGGTCACCGCCTGCTCCGGAATGAATTTCGGCTCGGTGGTCATAATGGTGCGGCCGGCTGCGGACTGCGGCAGCTCATCCACCGCGCGCATGCGCACCGGCCCGTTTGTGATCTGCGGCAGGATCATCGTTTCCATAAAACGCTTGATAAAAGTGCTTTTTCCGGTGCGGACCGGGCCAACCACGCCGATGTAAATGTCGCCCCCGGTACGCGCAGCGATATCCTGATAGATGGATGTATTCGTCATATACGCTTCTCCCCCATACCACAGCCTGTTTTTCTGGCTTTGAAAACCACTGTTTTTCTGTAAACGATATGAGAAAAGCTTTCAGGATATGCAAAAAAGGAGCTGCTGCAGAATTTTTACATTCTGCAGCATGCTCCTTCGATTTTTTAATGCGCCAGCAGGAAGTAGGCCAGCACCACAATGCCAAGCACGATGCGGTACACGCCAAACGCTTTGAAGTCATGCTTCTGCACAAAACGAACAAGGAACCGGATGGCCGCCAGCGACACAAGAAATGCCACCAGAGTACCGGTCACAAGCACCAGCCATTCCACAGAAGTAAAAGCAAGGCCGCCTTCCAGAATGTATTTTACCGCCTTCAGGCCGCTTGCCCCCGCCATGACCGGAATGGCCATGAAGAAGGAGAACTCCGCCGCAAGAGAGCGGTCCAGCCCCAGCAGAATGGCGCCCAGAATGGTGGAGCCGGAGC
>CAZYRD010000039.1:0-15287 GCA_964649475.1 uncultured Faecalibacterium sp. | reverse complement strand
GGGCTGCACAATTGAGGACTATACAGACCTCTTCGGCGCAGCCGATTACATAACGGACATCCATAATCCTTTAATTTTTAATATGTGTGATTCAGAACAGTATAGAGAATACCACATGATATTTGCAATTCCACTTCGTGTGTGATAAACTGTGAATGTCGTTCAGACTCATCTGAATGTCCTCCTTTTGCTTGTTGGTGCAGTTGGCAGACCGCATCTTCATTATAGCAAAAGGAGTTTTTATTTCTACCTCTTCGACATAGTCTTTTTGGAACCACTCGCCCAGCGAGTGGTTTTTGGGATACAAAAAAGCCGACAGACCTTACGGTCCGTCGGCTTTTTGTTGCATTTGCAAAGGCTTTACCAGCCGCGCGACATCAGCCACAGCAGCAGGCACATGCCGCCCAGCACCAGCACAGCCGGTACCAGCAGCACGGCATACGCGCTGATGAGCATGGCAAGCTTATCCTTGAAGGTAAGCTTTTCTTCTTTCTGGCGCTCCAGCAGCTGCGGCGGAAGCGGGACCTCCTCCTGCGGAGCTTCGGAAACCTCGCCCTCCAGAGTTTTTTCCTCCGGGGCTTCAGCCGGCTCGCCGCGGCGCTCCCGGTTCAGCTCCTGCTGCAGCCTGAAAGCCTTGTCGATATTTTTCTGAAACAGCATGAGGATATACCTTTAGTCCTGCTGTTCCTTTTCGCTTACGCGGTGCAGCTTGTGATGGCAGGCCACGAAGTGGTTGGGAGAGACCTCCTCCCACTCGGGCACGACCTGCTTGCAGATCTCAGTGCAATAGGCGCAGCGGGTGTGGAACTTACAGCCCTTGGGCGGGTTGACGGGGCTGGGAATATCGCCTTCCAGAACCTGCAGCTCACGATGGCTTTCGTCCACGGTGGTGGGGATCGCGTTCAGCAGAGCCTCGGTGTAGGGATGGACGGGGTTGTCGAAGATCTCCTGAGAATCAGCCAGCTCGACCATGTTGCCCAGATACATAACGCCGATACGGTCGGAGATGTACTTGACAACGGACAGGTCGTGGGTGATGAACAGGTAGGTCAGGTCCTGCTGCTCCTTCAGGTCCTGCAGCAGGTTGATGATCTGGGCCTGAATGGACACGTCCAGAGCGGAAACGGCTTCGTCACACACCACAAACTTGGGGTTGGTGGCCAGAGCACGGGCAATGCCGATACGCTGACGCTGACCGCCGGAGAACTGGTGCGGGAAACGGTGCAGGAAATAACCGGCCAGACCACAGTCGTCCATGATCTTGAGGACCTTCTCCTGCATACGCTCGCCCTTGTTGCGGACCATCTTGTGGGCAACCATGCCTTCGCTGATGATCTGACCAACGGACATACGGGGGTTCAGAGAGGAATACGGATCCTGGAAGATCAGCTGCATATCGCGGCGCAGCTGGCGCATCTCGTCGTACTCCAGACGGGCGAGGTCGATGCCGTCATCGTGCTGAGCCTCGTACTTCTGGTACAGCTCGTTGTCCACGTACTGAGCGCGCAGAGCCTCGTTCTCCTTCTGGACCGCCTCCAGCTGAACATCCAGCTCGGCGACCTTGGCGGTGATCTCCTCCACCTTGGTTTTGGCCCTGGCCAGCTTGTCAGGCTTGACGCTGCCGGGGTGCTTTTCCTCGGCAAAGGTCAGGTCTGCCAGATCCAGCTCTTCTGCCTGCAGCTTCTGGGTCAGAGCGACCTTTTTGTGAGCCAGCTCATACTCCTTCAGATAGACCTCCTGCACGGGGGCCAGATCCTCCACAGCCACCAGACCACCGATGATCTTGGTGATGTTGAGCATGGCGTCCTCGGCCAGCTTGCGGGCGGTATCCAGCTCGGCGTGCTTGGCGTACTGCTGCTCCTCGGTGAGGGCGGCGTACTCCTGCTCCAGCTTGTCGCGCTTGGCGGACAGTTCCTTCCACTGCAGGCGCAGCTTGGGCAGGCGCTTGATGGTCTTGTAGACATACTTGGGGGCCAGATCGTCCAGTGTGCGGCCATAGTACATGGTACGGCCGTAGGTCTGATGATACAGCTGCAGGATGGTACGGCCCAGCGTGGATTTGCCGCAGCCGGACTCGCCTACCAGACCGAAGGTCTCGCCCTTATAGATGTCGATGGAAACGCCGTCGTTGGCCTTGACCACACGGCCGCGCTTCAGCGGGAAATATTGCTTCAGGTTGCTGATGCTGAGCAGGACTTCTTTATTTTGCATTTCTGTCCTCCTTATTCGGGTAGAAGCAGCGAATCTGCTGCGTCTCGCTCACGGGAACCAGCTCGGGCTCCTCCTCCAGACATCTCTCGGTGCAGTACTTGCAGCGCGGCGCAAACTTGCAGCCCTTGGGCAGATCCAGCGGGTGCGGCACGGCGCCGGGAATGGCATCCAGACGGGAGTTGGCAGGAGTGTCCAGTCGGGGAATGGACATCATGAGGCCCTCGGTATAGGGATGAGAGTACTCGCTCTTGTGGAAAATGGTGTGGGCAGGGGCAAATTCCACCACCTGGCCGCAGTACATGACGGCAACGTCGTCAGCCATCTGGTTGATGACGCCCAGGTCATGGGTGATGAACAGCACGGCGGTGCCGTTCTTTTCCTTCAGCTCGTTCATCAGCTTCAGGATCTGCGCCTGAATGGTAACGTCCAGCGCAGTGGTGGGCTCGTCGGCGATGAGGATCTTGGGCTTACAGGCCAGCGCCATGGCGATCATAACGCGCTGGCGCATACCGCCGGAAAGCTGATGGGGATACTGCTTGGCGACGACCTCCGGGTTGGGGATCTTAACGTCGGCCAGCAGGTCCACAGCCTTCTTCATGGCCTCTTTTTTCTTCATGCCCTGATGGATCATCAGCGGCTCGCTGAGCTGCTTTTCCACCGTGAACACGGGGTTCAGAGAGGTCATGGGCTCCTGGAAGATAACGGAGATCTCGTTGCCGCGGACCTTGTACATCTCGTTTGTGGTCAGCTTGGTCAGATCACGGCCGTTGAAGAGGATCTCGCCGCCTTCGATAAAACCGTTGTCGTCCAGCAGACGCAGGATGCTCATGGCGGAGACGGACTTGCCCGAACCGGACTCGCCTACAACGCCCAGAACCTTACCGGCGTCCACGGAGTAGCTTACGCCGTTGACGGCCTTGACGATGCCGCGCTTGGTGTGGAAGAATGTTTTCAGGTCTTTCAGTTCCAACAATGCCATTGTTCACACACCTCCTCAGCGTCCGTTGGTCTTGGGATCGACAGCGTCACGCAGGGCGTCGCCCACAAGGTTGATACAAATGGTGCAGATGCCGAACACGGTCGCGGGGAACACCCAACGCCACCAGTACTGCTGGATGACGACGGAGTTGTTGGCGCCGGTGAGCATGTTGCCCCAGGTCGGGGTGGGGGGAGCAATACCGAAGCCCAGGTAGGACAGGGTGGATTCGGTCAGCATGCAGGTGGCAAAATCCAGCGTGGCGCTGACCAGGATCAGCGACATGATGTTGGGCATGATGTGACGGAACACGATGGAACGCTCACGCACGCCCATGGCCTTCGCGGCGGTGACGTACTCCTGCTCGCGCTGGCTGAGGATCTGCGCACGGATCAGACGGCAGGTGCCGGGCCAGGAAAGAACGCCCAGAACCACCATGATCAGGTACATACGCTGCTCCACAGAGATGCTGGTGCCGATAACGGCAGACAGGATCATGGAGAACGGGATGAAGGGCAGGCCGCCGACGACCTCTGCGACACGCATGACGCACATGTCGACCCAGCCGCCGAAGTAACCGGCAATACCGCCCAGAATGATGCCGATGATCAGAGAGATGACAACGGCAATGGCGCCGACGGTCATGGTGACCTGACCGCCGTTGACGATACGGGTCAGAATGTCACGGCCCAGGTTGTCGGAACCGAGCAGATAGCCGTCCAGACCCCAGGTGATGGTCTCACCCTCGGTGGTGATGGCGTAGTTCTGATAGAAACCGGCAAAGACGGTCTCGATATCCACGTCTTCCACTTTCGAGGGAACGGTGGACTGACCGTGGAAATCATCGCCCCAGGAAACGACGGTGCCGTCTTCCAGCAGAGCGGTGTAGTGGTCGGAACCGCCGTACAGCTCAACGGGCTTGGAGCTCATCTCGGGAATGTCGCCCAGACCCTTTTCCACGTTGCCCCAAACGGTGATGTTGCCGTCAGCGTCCACCACGGCCACAGTGGCGCGGGAGGCGGCGATGTCAACAATATCGGTGCGGCCGACCAGGCTTTCGGGGATCTGCGCAATGGCGATGTCCTTCTGCAGACCGGTGTAGGCAACGCTGCCGTCCTTCAGCAGAGAGACATAGCCGTAGGAGGTCAGGGCGACCTTGTCGACCTGGCCCTGATATTCGCGGCGGATCTTGATATCCGCCATGTTGCTGTTGCCCCACAGATAGACGTTGCCGTCCTCGGTGACAGCAGCGGTGAACTGATAGCCGGCCTCCAGCTGCTTGATGCCCAGATCACGCTTCATCATCATGGCGGTGGTGATCTCGCTGGGCAGCATGGCCTGACCCAGACGGTCGTTGCCCCAGACATAGACCTTACCGTCCTTGTCGACGGCGGCAATATGGTCATAGCCGGCGGCGATCTGTACGATCTCGGCCGCCAGAACCTCCTCGGGGATGTCCTTCAGGTCGATAACGTCGGTGACCTTGGTGTGGCCCCAGGTGTAAACCTTACCGTTTGTGTCAACGCCGACACCGAAGGTGGTGCCGGGGGTGATATCGACCACGTTGCCCTCCAGCTCCTCGGGCAGCTTCATCATGGACAGCGTGGGAGGCACGTTGACCTGGGTGTTATCCGCATAGGAGAGGTCGATGGGCAGGTAGATGGGTCCGATGATAACGAACAGGAAGATGATCAGGAACACGATGAGACCGGTCATGCCCAGCTTGTTGTTCAGGAAGTTGCGCACCATGGTGCGGCCGGGGCTTTGCAGCTGTTCCTCTTCCATAAAGCTGAGTTCCTTGTTGCGGCTGCCGAACAGGCGGCCAAAGAAGGAGGATTTCTTTTTCTTTTCGTTTGCCATTTTAAAAATTCCTCCTTCCTTATTTGTCCACGCGGACGCGCGGGTCGACCAGACCGTAGCTCAGGTCCATGATCAGCTGGCCCATCAGGGAGATGACGACGTAGAACATCTGGATAGCCAGAACCAGCTCGTAGTCGCGGTTCATCAGGCCGGTGTGGTACAGGGCGCCCATGCCGTTGAGGGAGAAGGTGTTCTCGATAACGACGGAGCCGCTGAAGATGGACAGGAACCAGCCGATGATGACGGTGATGACGGGCAGCAGGGCGTTGCGCCATGCATGAGAGTAGATGACGACCTTTTCGCGCAGGCCCTTGGCGCGGGCGGTGCGGATGTAGTCCTGAGACAGGGCGTCGATCATGGAGGCGCGTACGTAACGGGTCATGCCGCCCAGAGAACCGAAGGTCATAACGATGACGGGCAGGCACATGTAGTACAGCTTGTCCATAAAAGCACGCATGCCGGTGTACTCGGCGCCGGGGGTCTGCATGCCCATGACGGGGAACCAGCCGAACTGCACCGCGAACAGCCAGATAAAGACCAGCGCGATGATGTAAATGGGTATGCTGTAGCCGACAATGGTGATCACCTGCGTGACGGTATCGATCTTGCCTTTCTTATGAACGGCGCAGTAGATACCCAGCGGGATGGTGATGATCAGCGCAATGATGGTGGAGAAAATATTGAGCAGGATGGTGTTTTCCATACGGTCGGGAATGACCTCGGCAACGTCCTTCTTATAAATGGAAGAATAGCCGAAGTAGCCCTGGATCATACCCTCGTACTCACCGGTCATCTTGTCCGGCATGAAGCCCATCCAGCGGGCATAGTTGACCAGGATGGGGTCGTCCAGACCGTACTCGTAGCGGAGCTGCTGATAGCGCTGCTCGTACTCGTCGGGCTTCAGCGATTGACGCAGAGGCTCCAGCTCGGCACGGGCGGGGTCGTTGGGGATCAGGTTGTACAGGCAATACATCAGAACGGACAGGATCAGAAACACGATGACCATGTAACCGATACGCTTCAGGACATATTTGAACACCTGGGTTGCCCTCCTTTACTGCTGAATTATTGGAATGTCTATATAAAAAACCTTCGTTTTTTTGATAGAGTGTTTCAAAATGCTCCCACAATACCAACGTACAATGAGAGACGCCGGCACTCCTGGAAGGTGTAGTTTTCGGTTTTAAATGGGGAAAGCCTGCAAAACAGTGATCTTGCAGGTGTTTTGCCAGATATTGTTAAATAAATGACACGCTTTATTCAGCTAAAGTGCTTTCGGAGAAAAACGGCGGGGGCGGTAAATCCGCCCCCGCCGCACTCACATCCGGGGTACTGAATTACTCAGAAACTGAATTACTCAGCGTTAGCAATAGTAGCGTACAGGATGGCCTGGCTGAAGTCCCACAGAGAGCTCTGAGTGAAGCCTTCCAGCCAATCGGCATGGATGGTGGTGTACACGTTAGAGTACAGGGGAACCTCGGGCAGCAGCTCGTTCCAACGCATGATGAACTCCTGCCACACCTTCAGGTAGGTCTCGGAGTCGGAGGAGTCGATGCCGTAAACCATGTTCATGGACAGCTCATCCAGCTTCTCGTCGAAGATGTAGTTGGTGTTGTAGCCCATAGCCACGTAGGTGGGATCCAGGGTGTAGGAGTAAGACATGTCGTAGGCGGGAGTGAAGTTGGTGGCCAGGTTGTACATGCCGTAGGTAGGAACACCGTACTGGTCGCCCTGAGTGGCGTCACGGTACATGTAGTTCAGCAGCTCGTCGAAGGACATGACGGTCTGCTCGATGATCATACCGGCATCGGCAACCTGCTGACCGTTGGCCAGCATGGTGACCAGCAGCTCAGAAACGGGGTTGGCCTCGGAAGAGGACCACTTGATGTGCAGAGGCATCAGGATGGTGCCGTCAGCCAGAGTGACGTTCAGGGGGTACTCGCCAGCCTCTTCAGCGGTGACCTTCTTGTAACGGGTACCGGAGACGTAGTCGTTGCCCTCAGCGTCGTAGACCCAGCCGTCCTCGACCAGCAGCTGAACAGCGGTCTCGGGGTTGTAGGAGTAGGTGTTGATCTCATCGGCAAACAGCTCTTCAGAGTCCTTGTACATCCACATGGCCAGGCCGTAGGGACCATGGACAACAGAGCCGTAGCCCTGGCAGAAGGTGTTTGCAAACTCGTTGCGGTCCAGCAGGTAAGCAACGGCATAACGCACAGCCTGGAACTGAGTGGGACCAAAGTCGCACTGGAACATCAGCTTGCCGTAGCCGTTACGCTCGAAGTCCAGACCGACATAGCCGCCGGCAGCGATCATATCCTTCGCGGTGTTGATCTCGGTACCGTCGGTCAGAGTATCCAGCAGGTCGACAGCACCGGTCTTCAGAGCGTCGAACTGGGTGGTAGTCTCGGTCTTAACGATAACGATGGTCTGGATGGAGGGCTTCTGACCCTCGAAGTTGCCGGCGTAGTAGGGGTTGATCTCCAGAGTGGTCTCCAGAGCGCCGGTGTCCAGGCTCTTGATCACGTACGGGCCAGCGGAGACGGCATCAGCGTACATCCAGCGGGCAGCGTCGATCTCGGAAGCGACCAGCTCACCGCCCTCAAACTTGGCACCGGTCTCGCCTTCGACAACAGTCAGCTCGGCAGAGGCGTACATGGGGATGTACAGGGGGCTCAGGGAAGCGTAGGTCAGCTCGTAGTAGTAGGGCAGATAGTCGGGGTTGATGGTGATGGAGTAGGTGTACTCATCAACCAGATGCACGCCGGCCAGCTCAGCGGTCTCACCGGCCTGATAAGCGGCAGCACCGTAGACCATATCGGCGGTCATCTTGGCGCCGGCTTCAGAAGCGGCAGGAGAGTAACCGATCAGAGCGTAAGCAACGTAGTTGGCAGCGGTGATGGGCTCGCCGTTGCTGAAGACCAGACCCTCGTTGATCTTGACGGTGTAGGTCTTGGTGCCGTCCTCGTTCTCGGCGGAGGTGATGCCGCCGCAGACGGTGGGGTTAACGATGTACTCGCCGCCCTGGTTGGTGGTGACAGGAGTATAATCGTTGATCATGCCACGGATCATGTTGTCGGTGGCGTTGTTGGTCCACCAGGAACCGGGGCCGATGTCGCCGGAAACCTCAGTGGTGCTGCCGTAGATCAGGCGGTTGGGACGGGTCTCAACAACTTCATCTTCGACAGGAGTGGATTCGACAGTGCTGTCAGTGGTGCCGGAGGCGTCGTCAGCAGGAGCGGAGCAAGCAACGCAGCTGAACACCATGGCCAGAACCAGAAGCAGAGCAAGAATCTTCTTCATAGTGTGTTTTCCTCCCTAAAAATTTTTGTCTATATTAACAGCGTTGATTTTCAGCCGTCAATTAGACTGTTTTATCGGTTCCCTCACCCAAAAATAGAAACAATCCACCCTTGGAGGCGAAAACCATGTTCAATAGTTTAACTGAAAAGCAAGTTTTTTTCAATACCAAACCGATTTTTTCCTTTATTTTCTGCAATGTGGCTAAAAAACGCTTTGAAAAAATAAGTTGGATTTGTGAATATGACCGCTTTTTGAACAAAAGTTACAGCTTTGTAAGTTTTGTTGTGTTCCCACGGTGGACATTTTTGTATACAATTTTTGTTTTGCCTTGAAAAAAGCCCCATTTCATCGTGTTTTTTCGGGCTTCGCCCCAAAATGACTCTGCATTTTGCGCATGCACAAATACACCGGCGCAGCCTTGCATTTGCCTGTCGGATATGATAGATTTATTTGTAAGAAATTAAATAAATATACCGAATATACGGAGGATGCCATGCAGCCGGTACGGGATATGCGCCACGTAAAACATTTTATATGGGATTTTGACGGCACTTTGTTCGACACCTACCCCATCGTCATCGAAAACCTGCGGCACGCACTTGCGGAGTACGGCTTTGACTGCGACCCGGCGGACGCCATGCGCCGCATGCTGGAGACCATCCCCGCCGCCCGCAACCATTATGCCGACGCCTTCGGCATTGACCGTGACGCGCTTGCCGAAGCCTACGGCCGCCATCACAAAAAGGCCACCGAGGAGCTTGCCGCGCCGCCTATGGAGGGAGCGCGCGAGGTGCTGGCACGTATTTGCGAAACGGGACGGCACAATTATATCTTTACCCACCGCAAGCTTTGGGAAACCGGGCTTTACCTGAAAAAATACGGGCTGGACGGGTATTTCTGCGAGCTGGTTGGCCCGGAAAGCCCCTGCTTTGCCGCAAAACCCGCCCCGGATGCGGTGCAGTACCTGATGCGGCAGCACGGCATGCAGCCCGACGATGCGGTGATGATCGGCGACCGGGACTGTGACCTTGGCAGCGGACGCGGCGCGGGCATTCTGTCGGCGCATCTGATCTGTACCGTCGCGCCGGAGACGCTGGACTGCAGCTGGCGACTGAACGACCTTGGCGAGATGCTGGCGCTGCTGTAAGAGGCTTTTTTCCCGCCCCGTGTACGGCTGAAACGCCCGTTTTGCACACGGGCAGATCTTACACGGCGGAACGCTGCATATAATGCGCTGCATATAGTGCTATGTATTATATTAAGTATTACTTAATTGCAGAAGACAGCTTTTCCATCCGGCAGAGGGGCTTCCGCGGCAGCGAGTCCAACGATTACACCGCCGAAAGCCCGCTGCGCGCATGGGAGATGGTCAAGGAGGACATGCACCGCGTCCGTGCGCGGGAGCACGACCGCATTCTGGCCGAAAACCGCAAGAAATACATGAAATACTCCTTTGCACGGAAAAAGTCCTTAAGCTGCACAGAAAAACCGCCGTACCGGACAGGTACAGCGGTTTTTGTCTGCGTGTGCGGCTTTTTCCGGTGCGGTGGTCATCAGGCACCGGCCAGGATTCCTGCCCTTCCACGCTTCGGCAGCGCCGGTGCCCGGCAACGGCGCTTTGGTGTTTTTACTCCGTCACGGATGTTTTATCGGGGGCGGCCTCCGGGCCGTCCGCCCCCGGAGCGCTCACTTCTTTTTGGGCACCTGCATGCGGAAGTCGAAGATGTGGGGCGGCTCGGCGGAGGCGCGGTCAAAGGCGGCGCCGTCACGGGCGGCTTTGGCCTCTTCCAGATCCATCCACAGGCCGGTGATGGAGGTCTCGCCCTCCTGCATATCGGGAATGACAAGGCCGCCGTTCTCCCACAGGATGGTCTCGGCACGGGCAAGATCGCCGGTGCGCACGCAGGCAAAACCGGCAAACAGTTTAACACGGGGCTGTGCGGCGCAGGCTTCGTTCAGGCCTGCCACCAGTGCCAGCAGCTCTTCACTGCGGGCGGCGCGGTGCAGCAGGGTGACGGCGTGCAGCGTCAGACCCGCGTGCTGCGGCAGCTGCGCATGGGCCTGCAGGGCGTAGTCCACGGCGGTGTCCATGTCCTTTTCCAGCAGGGCGCAGCAGGAGATGCCGTACAGCGCCCACGCATTGGGGCATTCGCTGTGGGAGCGTTTGAACCACAGCGCGCCTTCCACCGGGTTGCCCGCGGCAAGGCAGGCGCCGCCAAGCTGGCAGGAGACCAGCCAGCTTGGGGCTTTTTCCGAAGCGGCAAGCAGCAGCTCCTTCCATTCGGCCTGTGCCATCCACGAAACCGGCGCGGCGGCAGGGTCGGATGCAGGCAGCTCGCCGGTGGCAAGCAGTGTCTGCCACGGGGCCTGCTCGACACCCATGGAGCCGAAATCCAGATGCGGCGACACCGGTGCAAGGCCGGCGGCGGCACGGCGGGCGTTTTCCAGCGCGCCCCAGCCGCTGCCGCAGGTGATCAGCTCTTCCGCAGGCGTCAGCGCCAGCGAACGGGTGTCGTTCAGCTTTTTCTCCAGCCATTCCGGCGCGGCAACGCCGTCGATGCAGGCGCTGACCTCGGCAATGGCGCCGTCCCATTCGCCGTGTACACGGGCGGGGTCGGCGTGCAGCGCGCCGTACACCTCCACCCATTCCCACGCGGTGTGGGGCGGCATGGGCAGGCTCTCGTACTGCGAGCAGGCCAGACCGGCCTGGATCTCCACATATTTGCCGCTGCAGCCGTTGCCGGAGAGGAACTCCTGCCAGCGGCTGCCGCCGGGGCCCTGGCCCCAGACGAACAGCTTGCGGCCTTTCAGACGGGCAGTGGAGGCCTGGAACAAACCGTAGCCCTCCTTGTCCAGCTGGCAGGTGAAGGGCCGGTCGGTTTTGTCCAGCGTCCAGAAATAGTCGATGCTGACCGGCGTGTTGGTGGGGTAGGTGATGTCGAACGAGCCGGCGGTCTCGGGCATCTGCACCTTGACGCCGGAATAATCCGGCACGGGCACCGCCACCTTGATGACGGTGCTGGCGATGTTGGTGTAGGTGGCGTGGGCGGGAATGACCACACGTGCGCCCTCCACCTCCGGCACGGCCATGTTGCTCCACCAGTACATGGGGATGGGTGCGTCGTTGGGGTTGACGATGCGCATGCGGCAGATGAGCACCGGCGAGCCTGCGGGCAGCGAGAAATCCATCTGATAGATGACGTTGCGCACGCGCTCGTACTCGTACATGCGCAGCACCGGTTCGCCGTTTTCGTCCTTCAGGCGGGCGGTGAACATGGTGTCGCAGGTGTGGGGATGATGCCCCAGAAAGCCGCAGTTCCACTCCACGCCGCCGCTGGTCCACGCGTTGCGGATGGCAAGGTTGCAGGGTCGGTTCACCGGGTTGGCAAACAGCAGGTCCTTACCGGCGGCCTTGTCCAGCAGGCTCCACAGCTTGCCGCCGTTTTCCGGCGCAAACACCGCCCGCAGATGCTCGTTTTCCAGCACGGCCCACAGGCGCTCCTCGTCCTGCAGCCCGTGGCCGTAAAGGTTCTGCTCCCGGTAGGGGTGACAGCACACCACGCCGCCATAGTTGAGGAACAGGCCGTCGTCCTCGTCCAGCTCGCTGGCAAAATGGGTGGGCCAGTCGGCCTTGTTCCATACGGGCAGGTCATTTTCGCCGTTCAGCGGCGCGGTGGGGATGGCGGCGCGGACAAAGCGAAGCTCACTCATGGTCGGTTCCTCCTGTCATTTGGGCCAGCAGTCGTCGGTGATGCGGCGGGAGGCGTCGGCAAAGCGGCGCACGCGCGGCTCGTAGATGCCGGTGAGGGTGGCGGGCAGCGCGCCGCCTTCGCCGCGGCTGTCGGCACAGTAGCGCAGGTACAGGTATGCGGGGATGGCGCTCCACGCATGGCACAGGCTGCCCGCATTGGCAAAGGCGGAGGCGCCGTCGGAGGTCTCCCAGAAGGTGGTGGCGTCCTTATACAGCATGGCGCCGAAGATATCGGCCACCTGATCGAACACAAAGCGGGCGTACTGCGCGGGCAGGCGCAGCAGGGCCTCGTACTTGAAGATGCTGTGGCTGAGGGTGACGGGGTGGAAATCCGGCCCCATATTGCCGGTGAGGGTGGCAAGCACCTGCTCCAGACGGGCGCGGGGCACCGCGCCGCAGCACACGGCAAGGGCCTGGGTCAGCTCGCAGGCGTGGGTCAGTGCGCCGCCCTGCAGGGTGGTGGCGTAATACCCTTTTTCCGGATGCCAGAAGTTGGCGTTGATGGCGGCGTTGAGCTCGGCGCGGGCGGCGGCGTAGCGGGCGGCGGCCTCGGGCTGGCCCAGACGGCCGCAGATGTAGCACATCTGTTCCAGACCCATGGACACAAAGGCCATCAGCGGGGCGTCGTAAGCCTGCTGGTCGCAGGATCTTTCCGCACCGCACTTACCGGCAAGGCCCTCCTGCCACTCGTAGAAGTTCCAGTAGCGCTCGCCCTCAAAACGGCGGATGAGGCCGTTCTTTTCCATGCGGGCAAGGAAGCCGTCGGCAATATCCATGGCGGCGGGCAGCACCTCGCGCAGCAGCTCTTCGTCATCGGAGCAGCGCAGATACTCGCCCAGCTGGATCATGTAAATGGCGGTGAAGGACGGGATGGTGATGCCGGTTTTGCCGGGGCTGGTCAGCTCCAGCGTATGGTCGGGGCACAGGTTGAGCGCGAACATGCGCAGGCTGGCCCGGGGGAAGGCGAACTCGTCAAAGGTGTAGTAGCCGCACAGCATCTGATTGCGGCTGTCCATGGCATACAGCGCCTGCTCGCGCCAGGGGAAGTACTCGTAATGGTCGTGCATGCAGTGCTGCGGGGTGCGCAGGCTGGTGCGGTAGATCTGGCTGTGCAGGTGGTCGGCACAGTCGAACAGATTGACGGTGTCCACCGGGTAGCGGGCGGGACGCACACCGGCATAATACAACGTTGCGCCCTTGCAGTAAACGTGCAGCTGCACATAACGCAGGCCCATGCGCTTGATGGGATAGAAGAAGGTGTTGCGTCCGGCACGGCCGTGGTACAGCGCGGCAAAGTTGCGGCCGCCCACGGTGGTGCGCACCCGCAGATCCTCCAGATGCTCGCCCCAGCCGATGCAGACGTCGCACTCTCTGGGCAGGTCGATATCCAGCGCAAAGAAGCCGACCTGCTCTTTTCCCAGATCCAGAAGGATGAAATTATCCGTCAGCTTGTGACCGGCTGCGTCCGGCAGGACGGGGCGGAATTCGATGGGCGCCAGCGCGGTGACGGCGGCCTTCTGCATGCGGCGGGCGATGGTGGGCTGCTCCCTGGCGGCCTTGTTTTCGGTAAAGCTGCCCTCGGCGCAGACGGTGACGGGTTCCGGCGCGTCGATGCACAGCTTTTTGACGGGACGGGCATGCAGCGGCCAGCTGTATTCCAGCACGCGGGCGGGCGCGGGCTCAGGCAGCACGGCGGCAGCATCATACCGGAAGGAATAGGAGAGCTGTCCGGTGATCTTCTCCACGCCCCCGGCGGCGTAGCGGGTGTTGCGGCGGGCAAGCGTATCCGCGCCGGAAACGGCGACGGGGGTATCGCCCTCGCACACAGCAAAAGCCGCGCCCGCGGGGAAGGGACGGTAAGTCAGGCTTTCGTCGCCCTGCCAGTAGGCGGTCAGGCACAGGCGGTTTTCGCCCGCGGTCACAAACTCCGCCAGAGAGAGCTCGTCGTAGGCTTTCCACGTATCATAATCGGGGAACTGATCGCAATTGACAAAGACATCGTTGACATACAGCGCATAATGAGAGTTTGCGCTGACGAAAATGCGGCAGGCGGCGGGGTCTGCGACGCTGAAGGTGGTCAGCAGATCCACCGTTTCGTTCCAGACCGGTTCGGCGTCGTTCCAGATCCACGCGGCGCTGGCAAAAGGCTTCTGCATTGTGGTTCTCCTCATTTCCTTTAATATTCGCTTTACGGAAGCGCATTCAGCCAAAAACGGGCTTATTCCTTGAAGAAATGTTCCTCCACACCGGCGCACAGCGCATGGTACAGAGGCAGATGTTTTTCCTGGATAAGGTAGGTTTCGGTGGCGTCCACGTTCAGCAGAATATCGCAGGTATTGCGCATTTTGCCGCCGGAGGCGCCGGACATGCCAATGGTGACAAGACCCAGTGCCTTCGCCGTACGCAGAGCGATATCCACGTTCTGCGCATTGCCGGAGGTGGAGATGCCGATGAGCACGTCGCCGGGACGACCGTAGGCCACCACCTGCTGGGCGTAGGCCAGCTCGCCGCCGAGGTCATTGGCGACGGCGGTGATGGCTGCCGCATGGGCGGTGAGGTCAATGGCGGGCAGGCCGCACTGCAGCCTTGCGGCTTCGGGCACGGCGGCGATCAGCTCCGCCGGGACGGGGCGTTTTTTCAGAAAGCCCTTGAGAAGCTCGCCTGCGATATGGCCGCAGTCGGCCGCGGAGCCGCCGTTGCCGCACAGCAGCACCTTGCCGCCGTTTTCGTAGCAGCGGACGAGCGCTTCCAGCGCGGCAGCCTGATTGGGATGGAAGGTATCGGTGATCATGATTTTTACCTCGCTTTGCTGATGTGGAATGCAGCGGGAACTGCATTTTATGTTCATTTTAAAATTAAATTTCCTTTGCGAAAGGGGTAAAGTGCGAAGAGCACTTCGCGCAACCTAGGTACTTTTCTTGTAACCGAAGAAAGGAAGTTCACAGGTGAACAGAAGTTCACAAGTGAACAGAAGTTCACAAGTGAACAGAAGTTCACAAGTGAACTTCACCAAAAGACCCGCCGCTCTTGCGAGTGAGCGGACCACGCTAAAGAAGTCATGTCGGTTTGAGATACTGCAGATGCAGTATCTCCGCAAATATTCCTTGTCAATGATGACAAGGAATATATTGCCCTGCTTTTGCAGAAATTTGGCTCGATGACCTGCGGTCGCCTCGCCCTGCAAAAGCA
>CAZYRD010000038.1:12292-15505 GCA_964649475.1 uncultured Faecalibacterium sp. | reverse complement strand
ATTCGGTCAGGGCGGCGAGGGCTTTGTCCGCGCCTCCTACTGTTACTCCACCGAGCACATTCTGGAAGCACTGGCCCGTGTGCGTGCATTTCTGGAGGACCTGAAGCGGTAATGCCCGGTGCGGCCTTGCGCCGGTTTCAGCGCTTCTCTCACCCCCTTCTTTCAGCCGCTGCGTATCGCAGCTTCGTTCGTTCCATCAACAAATAGCACAGCTCCCACAACGGGCCAGACGGCCAGCGGCGGGAGCTGTGTTTTTCTTATTAATATTCCGATTCCTTCGGTTCGCCCAGATCCGGCTGCGCCTCGCTGACAAGCAGCGGCATATTTTCGGCAACGGCGTCGCTTTCAAACACGATGATCTCGTTGTCGCCGGTGTGCAGCAGCGGTGCGGGCAGGTAGAGAGTCTTTTGCGGGCCGGCGGAATTGTAGTACCGGCCGATGTTGAAGCCGTTGACCACCACAAAACCCTTTTCCAGCCCCTGCGGCCGCAGGAACGTGTCGGCGGGCTCACCTTCAATGTGCAGCGTGCCGCGCAGGAATTCCGGCTCGCCGTCAAACGCGGCGGCACCTTTTTCAAACGGAAGCGCGGAAAGCCCCTCCATCGCCAGCGGGTACATCGTCCAGCCGAAATGGTACTGTTGCCCCAGCCGCACCCCGCCAAGGATGCCCTTTTCGTCAAACATCCGCGGGCCGTAGTTGACGCGGCCCATGTTTTCCACCAGAATATCCAGCCGCAGCGTTTCGCCTTTTTCCAGCTGCAGAAGGATCTCGGGGTCGCGGCGGTCACGCTCAACAATACCGCGCAGTTCGCCGTCCACAAACACATGGGCGCGGTCGTGCAGGCCGCCGACATTCAGCGGCAGCTTTTCAAACGGACCGCGCAGTGTGGTGCTGTACAGCACATAGCCGAAATCCAGCCCCAGCTGCTCAAAGGTGAGGGTATTGGGTGCGCTGACCGGCTTTGCCAGATGAGGCACTGCGGCGGACAGCGGCAGGCTTTCGGTCAGCCGCACCTCGCCGTAAGCGGCATGCACGGGAGCGGGGGCGGGCGGCGGCACGGGAACGCCATCCGTTTCGCAGAACAGCTTCTGCAGGGCCAGATAGGTATCCGTCAGGCTGCCGTCCTCGGCAAGCGGAGCGCAATAATCATAGCTGGTGATGGTGGGCTGGTAATCACCCGGATCGTTGGCGCCGTTCCAGAACGCAAAATTGGTACCGCCGTGAAACATGTACATATTGAAGGAAGCACCCATCTCCAGCATGGCGCGGATATCCTCCACCGTGCTGTCTGCAGTGCGGACGTGGTGGGGTTCGTACCAGTGGTCGAACCAGCCGCACCAGAACTCGCCGCACATGACGGGCTGCTCCGGCTTAAAGCCTTTCAGTTCTTCAAACGCCTCTTTGGGCTTGCTGCCGAAATTGGCCACCGAGAGGATCTCCGGCAGCGTACCGCCGCCCAGCATCCATTTGCAGGGGCCGTCGGAGGTGAACAGCGGCACGTCCACGCCCAGTTCGCGGTACAGATCCGCAATGGCCTGCAGATACCGCTTATCGTTGCCGTAGCTGCCGTACTCGTTTTCCACCTGCACCATAAGAACAGGGCCGCCGTTGGTGGCAAGATACGGCCGCAGCCGGCGGAATAGTTCGGTATAATAACGGCGCACTTTACCAAGAAAGACCTCATCGCAGCAGCGCAGCGGCAGATGCGGATAACGCAGCAGCCACGAGGGCAGGCCGCCGGCGTCCCATTCGGCGCAGATGTAGGGACCCGGCCGCAGAATGACCTTGAGCCCCAGTTCCGCCGCTGCGGCAACATAGCGTTCCAGATCCAGAATGCCGGAAAAATCAAACTCACCCTCCCGGCGCTCGTGCAGATTCCAGCAGGTATAGGTTTCCACGGTGTTGAACCCGCAGTCCTTCAGTTTTTTCAGCCGGTCGCGCCAATACTGCGGCACAATGCGGAAATAGTGCATGGCGGCACTGCGGATGACAAACGGCTCGCCGTCCAGATAAAACTGCCGGGCGTCCCATGTGAGGTTATTCATAACGCATTTCCTTTCTTTCGGGGGAAAGTTTTTCTTGTTTTTATTATAACGGGCGCGGCACCGCAGCACAAGAGTTTTTTCGCCGCTGCGGGCATCCTCTGTGCCGACGGACCTTCCACAATGCGCGACACTTTGTAATATATCCGAAAAAAATCCCTTTAAAAATGCAAAATGCTATTGAAATACAGCCCGCAAAATGGTACAATAAACCGGTAATATGTCGGATTTTCACATCCCATTCTGCGAAGGAGCGTATCACATATGACGAAGTTTACACCTGCCGAAAAACAGGAAATGATGAGCACAATGGCCGGCTGCCTGCCCACCATGCGAAAGATGCTGCGCCTGAGCCAGACGGATTTTGGGGATCTGTGCGGTGTTTCCCGCGCACGCATCAGCGCCATCGAATGCGGCGAAGTGAAAATGACGTGGTACCAGTTCAACGCGTTTCTGCTGGTGCTGGTGGTCAACCCCGAAACCAAAAAATACATCACCAGCATGGGAATTTTCCCCAAGCGGCTGTTCTGCTTCTACCAGAAAAAGGACGAGACCGAGACCCCTGACGGGTTTGATTATTGATGAAAACAGAAGCTGTTGAGAAATTCGCATTTTACAGCAGCTCCTTTTTGTTGGCATCAGTATTTTTGCCGAAAAAAGAGAAAAAGCCGCAGGGTCGCGCCTGCGGCTTTCGTTTTTACTTTTGAGCGGCGGCCTTATCCAGCCAGAGAGTGCTGATATCCAGCGCGTTGAACAGACCGTTCTTATCGCTCTGACGGATCATCCGCTCGGCCAGAGGCTTTTCCGGATCGGTGGAAAGCAGGGACAGATGCACACGGTCGGCCATCTGCACGCCGTTTTCCTCTTTGGTGGTAAGGATCTGCATAAACACCACATACGGGTCGGACATGCTGCCGTAGTAGATCTGGTTTTTGCATCGGACCAAGGGGCGGCCCTTATAGGTCAGGGGGGCTTCAAAAGTCATGGGACAATACCTCCGTTTTCGTTATAGTATGGCGCCGGTACGGCCGGCGCAGCGGCATACCGCCGCGGGGCAAGGATCAAAGATCGTCGCCCAGATAGCTTTTCAGAAGCTCCTGCAGAAGATCGTCGCGGTCGATCTTGCGGATCTTGTTGCGGGCGTTCTGATGCGTGGTGATGTAGGTGGGAT
>CAZYRD010000038.1:3401-12282 GCA_964649475.1 uncultured Faecalibacterium sp. | reverse complement strand
TGGGATCCTCAGACAGAATATAACCAACCAGCTGGTTGATGGGGTTGTAGCCTTTTTCCTTCAGCGCCTGATAGACCTCTTTCAGGGTCGTTCTGATGTGGTCATCTTTCTCTTCAAAGATACGAAAAATCGCAGTCGGATCTATCACAACGATCCCTCCTTTTTACAATGTTCAAATTAAGTATACATCATTTGCTGCTTCAATGCAAGGGGAAAACGCTCTGCGAAAAAAATTCCGCAGTTTTTCCGCTGTCGTTTTGTGTTGTTTTGTACTTTACATTGATTTATTTACCGCAAAGTGGTACATTTATTACCAGTAGAATGAGAGGATGTTTGTTTTTATGCCAAAAAACAGGTTTCTGCGTCAGAACGGCGGTCTTTTGCTGCTTGCCGCGGCGCTTATCCTTTGCCTTTTCCTGCGCGGCTGGGTACAGCTTCCCTGGCAGCTGTTCACCGGCGCCGCACTTGCGGCGGCGCTTGTTTTTGCGCTTGTCTGCCTGCTGACCAAAAAACAGTTCGACGCCGTCGTTCTGTTTATGCTTGTCGGCGTCATTCTGCGCATCGGCTTCACCCTCTCTGCGCCCGTCACTCATTTTCAGCACGATCTGGGCGCCATCGGCACGGACTCCGACGGACACGCAGCCTATATATTGAATCTTCTGCACAACGGCACACTGCCACAAAGCAACTATTGGCAATTCTATCATCCGCCGCTGTTCCACCTGCTCAGTGCAGCAGCCTCCGCGATATTGGGGCCGGTCGGCGGCTGGAGCACGGATGTGGAGCTGATGGCGGGCGGACAGTTCGTCTCCTGCTTCGCCAGCTGTGCTTCGCTGTGGGTATTCCGCGCCATGGCAAAGGAATGCCGCCTGCAGCCGAACACCACGGCGCTGTGCATGGCTGTTTTCGCCTGTTATCCGGCGCTTGTCATCACCGCCACGCGCATCAACAACGACGCTCTTGTTTTTCTGTTTATGCTGCTGTGTCTGCTGATGACGGTGCGCTGGTACCGGCAGCCGCTGAGCATAAAGAACACCGTCGCACTGGCGCTTTGCTTCGGGCTTGGTATGATGACCAAGATCTCCTGCGGGCTGCTTGCGGTGATCACCGGCCCGGTCATGCTGGTGGTATGGTACCGACACATCCGTACCGGCAAAGGCCGGGCGTTGTTTGCACGGCTTGCACTGTTTGCCGTCATCTGCTTCCCGCTGGGATTGTGGTGGCCGCTGCGCAATCTCATCCTTTTTGAGCAGCCGCTGACTTATGTACCCGCCCCGGGCGAAGCTCTGTATTGCGGTGACTACACCGTTTGGGAGCGCCTGTTTACGCCGCAGCTGCGGGCACTTCTGGATGTGCCGTTCTGCCATCCGTTCGAGGATCACAACATTCCCTCCTATCTGATCCGCTGCGCCATGTTCGGCGAGTTCACGTGGGAAACCGCTGCATGGCTGCCGCCGGTGCTGGTGATCCTGAGCCTGCTGCTCACCGCAATTCTCACCATCGGCTTTCTTGTCACCGTTTTCCGCAAAGGCCCGTTCCTCACCCGTTTCGGCCTGCTGCTGCCCACCGTACTGATCTTTGGCAGCTACCTGAGCATCAACTTTGAGCTTCCCTTCGGCTGCACCATGGATATCCGCTACATTCTGCCCTGCATCCCCCTCAGCCTGCTGGCGCTGGGGGCGGCGGTCGACGGCTGCAAGCCCCGCATTCAAACCGCGGCAAGCGGCATTCTGGCCTGTTTTGCCGGCGTGTTCTGCGGTTCGTGCATCATGCTGTTTCTCACCTACACCATTCCCGCATAAAAAGAGGTAGATCGACCCATGAAAAACATTGTCATCATCGGCGCCGGCCCTGCCGGTCTTACCGCCGCACTTGAGCTTTTGAAAACCCCGGAGGCGTACAGCGTCACCATTCTGGAACAGAGCGACCGCATCGGCGGTATCTCCCAGACGGTGCGCCACAACGGCCACCGCATGGATCTGGGCGGTCACCGGTTCTTTTCCAAGGACGCCCGCGTCAATGCGCTGTGGCAGCAGCTGCTGCCGGTGCAGGGCGCACCCGCCAAAGACGACCTTGCGTTGGGCCGCGACGCCCATGCGGAAGCGGGCGGCCCCGACCCCGAATGCTGCGACGAGGTCTTTCTGTACCGTCACCGCGTATCCCGCATTTATTACAAGCGCAAATTCTTCGATTATCCCATCAGCATGAAGCCTGCCACCTTTAAAAACATGGGGCTTGCCGCCACCATCGCCGCCGGTTTCAGCTATGTCTGGGCGCAGATCTTCAAGCGGAAAGAGGATTCTCTGGAGGACTTCTACATCAACCGCTTCGGCAAAAAGCTGTACAGTATGTTTTTTGAAGGCTACACCGAAAAGCTCTGGGGGCGGCACCCCAGCTGCATCTCCGCCGACTGGGGCGCGCAGCGCGTGAAAGGGCTTTCCATTCTTGCCGTGCTGAAGGACGCCGTCGCCAAGCTGCTGCCCTCCAAAAAGACCCGCAGGGTGGAAACCTCTCTCATCGAGGAATTCCTGTACCCCAAGTACGGCCCCGGTCAGCTTTGGGAGACCGCCGCCGCACGCGTTGGCGAACAGGGCGGCAAGGTGCTGTTCCACTGCCGCGTCAAACGGTTTGAAACCGACGAAAACGGCATTGCCGCCGTCATCTGCGAAACGCCCGAAGGCGAACAGCGCTTTGCCGCGGACGAGGTGATCTCCTCCATGCCGCTGGCCGACCTTGTGGCCGGTATGCCGGACGCCCCGCAGGACATCCGCCGCATTGCGGGCGGGCTGCCCTACCGGGATTTTGTCACCATCGGCCTGCTGCTGCCCCGGCTGGCGCTGAAAAACGAGACCGCCATCAAAACCTGGAACGACCAGGTGCCGGACTGCTGGATCTACGTGCAGGATCCCGGCGTCAACATGGGGCACAACCAGCTTTTCAAAAACTGGTCGCCGTACCTTGTAGCCGACCCCGAGCACACCATGTGGGTGGGACTGGAGTACTTCTGTCAGGAAAATGACGACTTCTGGAACATGACGGACGCAGAGGCCGTGAGCATGGCACTGCGTGAGCTGGAGCGCATGGGCGTCATCGACGCCGGCACCCTGCCGCTGGACACCCACCGCGAGCGCGTGCAGAAAGCCTACCCCGCCTATTTTGACACCTACAGCGAGATCGGCACGCTGATCGGCTGGCTGGACACCATCCCCAACCTGTACTGCGTGGGCCGCAACGGCCAGCACCGCTACAACAACATGGATCATTCCATGATGACTGCCTTCGAGACCGTGGACAATCTGAACGCCGGAAAAACCGACCGCGCCAACATCTGGAACGTGAACACCGAGCAGGACTACCACGAGACCGACAAGGCGAAGGAAGAGTTCTGAAGCCGCCGCACGACGAAAGAGCTAAGAGAATGGACAAAAAGAAAAATACCGCTGTGATGATCATCACCTGCATCTGTGCCGTTGTGTGGAACATCAATCTGTTTGTTGATTTGATATATGGATATACCAATACGGTTTCCTTTGTTCTGCACATTATCTGCGCAGTTGTATGGGACATTTGTGCCGTTGTATGGATCATCCGCTGCTTCAAATGTAAAACAGAGAAGGGCTCCTGATCAGCCAAAAACTCTCCGCTTTGTTTCTGTTCTGCGTGCAGCTTTCAGTTTCGCCTCTATTCAATCGCCCACAGTAATAAAGAAATCCGGTCTGCGTTCTATCACAGGCCGGATTTTTATATCCGTTATATCAAAACATCCTCCGGCAGCACCGGAGGATGTTTTCGTTTAAAAAACGGATGGGTTCAGCGCATTTCGATGCCGAGGTTGAACTTGAGGTTGTTCAGCACCTTTTTGACGAATTTATCCACGTCGGCGGGCTCCAGAGGCTTGTCGCCGGGGACAAAGTGCAGGCGGAACGCCATGCTCTTCTTGTCCTTGCCCAGCTGCTCGCTGCGGTAAATATCAAACAACTCCACCTTTTCCAGCTGCTTGCAGGCTTTTTTCATCACGGCGGTGATCTCGCCGCAGGTCATGGCCTCGTCCACCACCAGAGCAAGGTCGCGCTGGACGGTGGGGTGCTCGCTGATGGGCTGGTAGCGGAAGCTGCCGGTGGCGTGCTTCATCATGGCGGCGTAGTCGATCTCGCCGAGGAAGATGACCTGATTGGCACGGCTGTCCTTGGGCAGCCTGAGCCCGGCGGTGACGTCGTTGGCCAGCTTGCCGAAGACGCCCACGCGCTCGCCGTTGCACAGGATGTACGCCGCGATGCCGGGGTGCAGCCAGGGCACGTCCGTAGCGCGCTCCACGTCAAAGCTCAGGCCGAAGGCCTCGCCCAGCACCTCCACGGCGCCCTTCATCTTGAAGAAGTCCTCCTCCTTGCCGAAGGCAGCCAGGCCCAGATGCAGACGCTCCTCCGGCAGCTCGGTGACGGGGATCTGCTTGGGGATGTAGACGTTGGCCAGCTCGAACAGACGGCCGGCGGCGTTGCCGCGCTTGAGGTTCTCCACCACCACGTTCAGCAGGGAGGGAACGATCAGCGGACGCATGATGGTCAGGTTGGAGGAGATGGGGTTGAGGATACGGATGACATTGCGCTCCGGCGCGTCGGGGGCGATGTGCAGCGCGTCCAGCTCGGCGTCGGAATAGAACGCCATGGTGGAGGCCTCGGTATAGCCCTGCGTGCACATGGTGCGCTTGGTCTTGATATGGTTTTTCTGCGCCGCGTTCCAGCCGCCGGTGGTCACGGTGGCGGCCTTCAGGAAGGTGGGCACGATATGGTCATAGCCGTACTCGCGGATGACCTCCTCGGCAAGATCCGGCTCGCCGATCTCGATGTCCTCGCGCCAGCGGGGAGCCACAACGTTCAGCGTGTTACCGTCGGCGGCAAGCTCCACCTCAAAGCACAGAGCTTTCAGGATGCGCAGCACCTCAGCGACGGGGACTTCGATGCCCAGAATGGCGTTGATGCCGCTGACGGAGGCAGTGAACTGCTTGCCGGTACGGGGAGCGCCGGCGGAGACGTCAAAGCTGGTGGAGGTGATCTCGCCGCAGCCCAGCTCTTCGATCAGGTGCAGCGCACGGGCCATGCCCAGCTCGGTGGTGTATTCGCAGATGCCTTTTTCAAAGTGACTGGAGGAGTCGGTGTTCTGGCCCAGACCGCGGGCGGTCTTGCGGACGCTGTCGCGGGCAAACTTGGCAGCCTCGAACAGAAGCTGCGTGGTGTTGTCGGTGATCTCGCTGTTCAGGCCGCCCATAACACCTGCCAGCGCAACGGGCTTGTGACCGTCGCAGATGACCAGATTCTGGTCGGACAGGGTGAATTCCTTTTCATCCAGCGTGGTGATCTTTTCGCCGTTGGCAGCGCGGCGCACAATGATCCTGTGGCTTTCCAGCGTGTCCATATCAAAGGCGTGCATGGGCTGGCCGATCTCCAGCATGACATAGTTGGTGATGTCAACCACATTGCTGATGCTGCGCAGGCCGCACAGCGCCAGATGACGGCGCATCCACGCGGGGGACTGGCCCGGGGTGATGTTGCGCACATAGTGGCCCAGATAGCGGGGGCACAGGTCGGGGGCTTCCACCGTGATGTCCAGACGCTCATCCACAAAACCGCTGACAGTGTAGTCGGTGGCGGGCATTTTCAGGGGCTTATCCAGAACCGCGGCGACCTCGCGCGCAATGCCCAGCACAGACTGGCAGTCCGGACGATTGGCGGTGATGGAGATGTCGAAAATATAGTCATTCAGACCGACCACGTCCTGAATGGGCGTGCCGGGGACGGTGTCCTTGGGCAGATCCATCAGGCCGTAGACCTCGGCGCCGGGGAACAGGTCGTCGTTCAGGCCCAGCTCCTCGCCGGAGCACAGCATACCGTTGGAGGGGATGCCGCGCATGGGGCGGGCTTTGATTTTAATGCCGCCGGGCAGAGTGGAGCCGTCCAGTGCGGCGGGGGTGTGCATGCCGGCATACACGTTGGGCGCGCCGGTCAGGATCTGGATATCATTGCCGCAGGCGCCGCAGTCCACCTTGCAGACGAACAGATGGGTGCCCTCAAGCGGGGTGGCCTCGGTGACCACGCCGACAACGACTTTATCAATGCCCGCGGAAAGATCGATGAGTTCTTCGACCTCGAAACCGCAGCCAAACAGCTTATCCTCCAGCTCCTGCGCAGAGATGTCGATGTCGACATACTGCTTGAGCCAACTGAAAGGTACTTTCATGGTTTTGTTTCTCCTTTCTTACTCCTGGAACTGCTTGAGGAAACGCAGATCGTTTTCGAACAGCAGACCGATATTGTTGATGCCGTATTTCAGCATGGTGATGCGCTCGATGCCGATGCCGAAGGCGAAACCGCTGTACACGTTGGGGTCGATGCCGCAGTTTTCCAGCACCTTGTGATGCACGATGCCGCCGCCCAGGACCTCGATCCAGCCGGTGCCCTTGCACAGGCCGCAGCCCTTGCCGCCGCATTCAAAGCAGCTGACGTCCACTTCGACGCTGGGCTCGGTGAAGGGGAAGTAAGAGGGGCGCAGACGGGTGCGGATACCCTCGCCGAACATGGCCTGCACAAATTTGTCCAGCATGCCCTGCAGGTCGCACAGGGTGATGTTCTTATCCACGACCAGACCCTCCATCTGATGGAACATGGGAGAGTGGGTGGCGTCGGAGTCGGAACGGAACACACGACCGGGCGCAAGAATCTTGATGGGGGGCTCCTGCGCGTCCATCACGCGGATCTGCGCGCCGCTGGTGTGGGTGCGCAGCACGATATCCTCGGCGACATAGAAGGTATCCTGCATGTCACGGGCGGGATGGTTTTTGGCCACGTTCAGACGGGTGAAGTTGTGGTCGTCGTCCTCGATTTCGGGGCCTTCAAAAATCTCGAAGCCCATGCCGGCAAACACGTCCACGATCTGGTTTTTGACCAGTGTCAGCGGATGCAGCGCACCGGCGGTATGACGGTCGGCGGGCAGAGTGATATCCACCTGCTCGCTGCGGTTGGCGGCCTCCAGCTCGGCGGCCTCCATTTTTTCGCGCATGGCCTGATACTTCTCCTCGGCTTCGGCCTTGAACGCGTTGATGACCTTGCCCATGACGGGACGCTGTTCCTTGTCCACCTTGCCAAGGCCCTTCATCAGCCCGGCGATGCTGCCGTTTTTGCCCAGATACGCCTGCCAGAAAGCGGCCAGCTCATCCTTGCTGCCAACGGAGGCCAGAGCCTCTTCCATCTGCCGGCGCAGCACTTTGATCTGTTCTTCCATAATGCACCTCAATCACATTGATAAAAAAATAAAAGACCTCATCCCAACGCTTGGGACGAAGCCTGAAACTCCGCGGTACCACCCAAATTTCTGCTCAAAGCAAACACTCTGACGCCCGCTAACGGTGGCAGCCGTTCCGGTCTACTGGCTTTCGCGTTGAACCGGACCACTCCAAAGTGAACTTCAGCCGCCCATCTCCTCCGGCGCTCGCAGCCTTGACGCCGTTCTCTGGAAAGGTTTGTGACGACCTACTCTCTTTTTCTCTGTGTTTAAATCAAATCATACCACAACCGCTTTCTTTTTGCAAGAAAAATCTTCGCTTTTTCGTGTATTTGTGGTAGAATAGCAAATAAAAGCAGCTCATCCGTACGGAGGTCAACCAATGAGCATATCCCGTACATATCACCGGGCCACCCGCGAGGAACCGGAGCGCATCCGGGATAAAAACATTGCCGCCAACGCGGACGATCCCCGCTGGTACCGCCGGCGCGAAGAAGTTCTGTATTACGCAAAGGAGATCTTGCCATGATCGCAGGCATCGGTGTGGACACTGCCGCCATTGAGCGCATTGAAAAAAGCATCGCAAAGGAAAGCTTTTACACCCGTGTGTACGGCGCTGCCGAGCGCACCGCACTGGACGCGCTTTCCCCTGCCCGCCGCGCACAGAGTGCCGCCGCGGCATGGGCCGCCAAGGAGGCCTTCGGCAAGGCACTGGGCACCGGTCTTTCCGGTTTTGTCTGGACCGAGGTTCAGGTGCTGCATGACGAACACGGCGCACCGTATTTCGCCTTTGACGGCGGCGCGGCAGAGCTGGTGGCGCAGCGGGCGCTGAAAGCACACCTCTCCCTCACCCACGAAGGCGGCCTTGCCACGGCTTTTGTCGTGCTGGAAAAAACCAAAGACTGATTTTTCTACGCAATACGCCGCAGAGCGCAGGCCGCCCTCTCCCCGTGAAGCATTGCCCGGCATTTACCGCCGCCGGGCTTATGCGGATCACGCCGCATTTATAAAATCTGCCATTTTGCGGCAGGTTCCGGCAGAATGTTCCAGACAGCAGCCTGAATAAACGCCCCTGTTTCCCGGTCAAACTATTGCTGTAAAAACTCTTACGCAAAAGGAGCACGGCAATGGACGTAAAACGCGGCGAAGTCTTTTATGCGGATCTGAGCCCTGTGGTCGGCAGTGAACAGGGCGGTATTCGGCCGGTACTTATCGTGCAGAATGATATCGGCAACCGCCACTCCCCCACTGTCATCGCAGCGGCCATCACATCAAAACACGACAAAACCAATCTGCCCACCCATATCGCGCTGAAAAGCGGGCAGTGCGGGCTGACGCGGGACAGCGTCATTCTTCTGGAGCAGGTGCGCACGCTGGACAAGCGCCGCCTGCGGGAATGTACAGGCCGCATTGACCCCACCACCCAGCAGCAGGTGGACACCGCCCTGCAGGTCAGCTTTGGACTGACAACCGGCTGAAATTCCGCAAACGAAAACCCGCCGAGGCTGCACGTCCGGCGGGTTTTATCGGTTTACTTCTTTCTTTTCAGTCCGTCCCAGCAGATAATCCACCGAAACGTCGAAATAGTCCGCTATTGCAACAAGAGTCG
>CAZYRD010000038.1:0-3391 GCA_964649475.1 uncultured Faecalibacterium sp. | reverse complement strand
CATAATCTGCTTCTCTTTCTCCGGTTTCATATCTGCTGATGCAATTTTGATTCAAATTCAGCGCCATCGCAAGTGCAAGCTGCGCCATATGGCGGCTTCGCCGCAACTCTTTCAACAAAAAAATACGTCATCACCTCTTGATTTCATAATACCAAAGTGGTATACTCGTTTTATCCCATTTTGGTATTTCAGGAGGTACTGTTATGAAGTATTGTTCTCAATGCGGACACATTTTATCCGATGACGCAAAATTTTGCAACGGTTGCGGCGCAACGCAGGACGAGTCCGGCGTTGCCGTTCAATCGGCAGACACTTTCGCCCCAAAGTTTCATTGCCCAAAGTGCAAGTCAACCCGGCTTACCCCGCTCGTCGAAACTGAGGTTCAGGGCGGCACCGCGATCCACGGCGCCGCTTCAAAGCACGTCGGCGCAAGCGCTATGAATTTTAAGAACATTCATCGCAATTATTGGATGTGTCAAACCTGCGGACATAAATTCCGCAACCTCGAAAACCTTATTGAAGAGCTTACCGTTCAGCAAAAAGGCCTGCGTTCCGCAACGATTTTTGTACTTATCTGTGCCGTGTGGCTGGTTATTTCTTTTTTTACCGGTGGTTGGTTTCTCCCGCTCCTTTTAACGCTCATTTTGCTCCCGATCTACCTTTTCACCAGAAACAACACAAAAAAATTGGAAAAAGAAAAAGCTTTTCTTGAAGAAAATTGTCTTTCCTGACAACTAACCGTTCTATTCACGCAGCCACAACAAAAGCGATTGAAAGCGACCGTAGCGTATCATCGTCTTACGGTCGCTTCTTTTTATTTCTAACGAAAATTTTTTCGTCTTTTCGCTGAATTTTTTAAAAAATTTTTGTATTTGTAAAGCGTTTTGACTTTACAAATGCTTGACTTTATATTTTGATATGATATAATATCGTTCGTAAAGGTTCGGGCGTTTACAGTTCCCGGCAAAAGTCCGAAAAAAAGAACACCGGAAAGGGGCGAAAGCCGTGAGCAAGGACCTGGAAATGTCCTATCTGCTGGATTTTTACGGCGAAGTGCTGACCGAAAAGCAGCGCGACGTAATGGAGCAGTATTACAACGACGACCTTTCGCTTTCCGAGATCGCGGATAACGCCGGCATCACCCGTCAGGGCGTGCGGGATTCCATCAAGCGCGCCGAGTTCATTCTGCTGGATCTGGAAAGCAAGATCGGCTGGGCCGCCCGCTACCGTGAAATGGGCGCCGCACTGCAGAAGATCGAAGCGCAGACCCGCCTGATCCAATCCTACCATGAGCAGGGCAAGATCCTCGGCACCGGCGTGTATGACGCCACCGTCGAGATCCTTTCCACACTGAAGAGCATCAACCAGTAAACAGGAGGACACCGTGGCATTTGAATCTCTGAGCGAAAAGCTGTCCGCGGCGTTCAAACGGCTGCGTTCCAAAGGCAAGCTGAACGAAGCTGATATCAAAGCGGCTATGCGTGAAGTTCGCATGGCGCTGCTGGAAGCGGACGTCAACTATAAGGTTGCCAAGGATTTTGTGGCAAAGGTCAGCGAGCGCGCCGTAGGCCAGACCGTTATGGAAAGCCTGACCCCCGCGCAGATGGTCATTAAGATCGTCAACGAGGAGCTGACCGAACTGATGGGCGGCACCGCCGAGCGTATCCGCCTGACCACCAAGGGCCCCACCGTGCTGATGATGTGCGGTCTGCAGGGCGCCGGTAAAACCACCCACGCCGCCAAGCTGGGCAAGATGTTCCTGAAAGAGGGTCACCGTCCCCTGCTTGTCGCCTGTGATATCTACCGTCCCGCCGCCATTGACCAGTTGAAGGTCGTGGGCGCGCAGGCCAAGGTCCCCGTTTTTGAGCTGGGCACCGAAAAGCCGGAGATCATTGCGGAAAAAGCTTACAAGCACGCCAAGGATTACGGCAACGACATCGTCATTCTTGACACCGCCGGTCGTCTGCATGTGGACGACGACCTGATGGCCGAGCTGCAGCGCATCAAACAGACGGTACCCGTCAACGAAACGCTGCTGGTCATTGACTCCATGGTGGGTCAGGACGCCGTCAACGTGGCAAAAAGCTTTAACGAGACCGTCGGCATCGACGGCGTCATCCTCACCAAACTGGACGGCGATACCCGCGGCGGTGCGGCACTCAGCGTGCGCAGCGTAACGGGCAAGCCCATCAAGCTGGTCGGCGTCGGCGAAAAGCTGGACGATCTGGAGGTATTCCATCCCGAGCGCATGGCCGGACGTATCCTTGGCATGGGCGACGTGCTGAGCCTGATCGAAAAGGCGCAGGACGTGCAGGACGAAAAGGAAGCCGCAGAAGCCGCCAAGCGTATGATGGAGAACAAGTTCGACATGAACGACCTCCTCACACAGTTTGCCCAGATGAAAAAGATGGGCGGCATCGGCGCAATGCTCTCCATGATCCCGGGCGGCAACCAGATCAATGCGGACGACATCGACGAAAAGGCGTTTTCGCACATCGAGGCCATCATCTACAGCATGACCAAGGCCGAACGTGCCAAGCCCGCTATCATCGACGCCAAGCGCAAGCGGCGCATTGCCGCCGGCAGCGGCACCTCGGTACAGGAGGTCAACCGCCTGCTTCGCCAGTTTGAGCAGATGAGCAAGCTGATGAAGCAGATGAAAAAGAACCCCAAGGCTTTCCGCCGGAATATGCCCTTCAACATGGGCGGCGGCATGGGCTTCTGATACCCGGTATTTTCCGCACGGACGGCGCAGCGCGCGGCACCGGCGGTGGATATATACACAGTTAGTCAATAAACTTAAATAAAAAAAACGGAGGTACACAGCAATGGCTGTAAAGATCAGACTGCGCCGCATGGGCGCCAAGAAAGCCCCCTTCTACCGTGTCGTGGTTGCGGATTCCCGCTTCCCCCGTGACGGCCGCTTCATCGAGGAGATCGGCTACTACGATCCCACCAAGGAGCCCTCTGTCATCAACATCGACGGCGAGAAGGCCATGAAGTGGATCGAGCTGGGTGCTCAGCCCACCGACACTGTCCGCGTTCTGCTGAAGAAGATCGACGTCCTGAAGTAAGGTGCGTACGAATATGGAGCAGCTTTTACTGGACATCGCCAGGGGTCTCGTTGAGGAGAAGGACTCCGTGAGCATCACGGTGGACGAACCCAATGAAGAGGGCGTTGTGGTCTACCATCTGAAGGTGGCCGACACCGACACCGGGCGCGTCATCGGCAAACAGGGCCGCATTGCGAAATCCATTCGCGTGGTCATGCGCGCTGCTGCTGCCCGCGCCAACCAGAAGATCATGGTCGAGATCGACTGATCCCAAAAGTGCGGAACAAGAAAAGCCTCCTGCGGCAGTTCCACATTGCCCATGCGCTTCATGCGCTTTT
>CAZYRD010000037.1:0-15528 GCA_964649475.1 uncultured Faecalibacterium sp. | reverse complement strand
ATCCCCGCTGCTCCTGTACTATTGTACTATCGGACATATTGTGCTGTTACGGAGGGAGATATTTTTATGATCACCAAAGAAAGCATCAAGAATTATGCAAAGCAGATCGGCGCGGATCTGGTGGGCGTTACGTCCATGGACCGGTTCGAAGGCGCGCCCATCCAGCAGGATCCCCGGCAGATCTTCCCGGATGCGAAAAGCTGCATCGTGCTGGCGTTCCGCATCCCGCGCGGCTATTTCCGCGGCATTGAGGAGGGCACCTACTTTGCCCCCTACACTGCCATGGGCTACGCCGGCATCAACGAGGTCTACGGCCCCATCGTCCTGCGCGAGCTGTGCTGCTACATCGAGGACCACGGCTACGAGGCTGTCCCCATCCCCAACATTGGGTTCCGCAACAACTGCAGCTGGGTCGAGCTGGTGAAGGATGGCGAGATGAAAATCTCCACCACGGCGGTTGCTCCGGGCAAGGCCGCGCCGGATGTTCTGATCGACATGCGTGTTGCCGCCTACGCCGCCGGTCTGGGCGAATTCGGCTATAGCAAGGTGTTCCTCACCCCGGAATTCGGCCCCATGCAGCGTTTTGTCGCGCTGCTGACGGATTTTGAGATGGAGCCGGATCCCATTTTCGAAGGCAGGATCTGCGACCGCTGCAAAATGTGTGCGCGCGCCTGCACCGGCAACGCCATTTCCATGACCGAGACCGAGTACATCACCGTCGCCGGTCACAAGTGTGAGTACGCCAAAATCGACCTGTGGGCCTGCGGTCAGGCGTACCGCGGCGAAAATCCGGATTACAACCCGTTCTATCTGCCCGGTCATGACACGCTGGGTAAGGATAAGTACGAATCCCAGGGCGACCACATGGGCCTGCCGCCCTACATGCGGCACAACCACGCCGTCGAAGGCGCCCGCGGCTGCATGCGCGAATGCTACATCCATCTGGAAAAGACCGGCAGGCTGACCCACAAATTCCACAACGAATTCCGCAAGCGCAAGCCGTGGGTCATCGACCGCAGCAAGGCTGAAACGGAAAACGACGCAGAGAAGATGAAGGACGAGCTGAAGGACCTGCTGTTCTGAGTGTGATAACAGATGAAATATACCATTGGATACCAGCTGCCGGACGAGTTTGACTCCACCTACGGGATCTGCAAGGATTACCAGCACGCCGTTTCGGAGGTGTATTTCCCCTGGGGCAGCGAGCCCAGCGGCCGCTCGGCACTGTGTCCGGCCGGTGAAAGCAGCGCGGTGGAAGCGCACCAGCTTGCGGAGCTGAAAGCCATCCGGGAGCTGGGCGTCCGGCTTGCGCTGCTGCTCAACAGCAACTGCTACGGGGCGCAGGCTATCGCGCAGAAAACGAAGGACCGTGTGCTTTCCGTTGCGGAAAAGCTGAAAAAAGAGCTGGATATCGACAGCGTCACCACCGCATCGCCCTTTCTGGCGCAGGTGTTGAAAAAGGAGTTCGGGCCGGATCTGCACATCCGCGCCTCCGTGAACATGCGGGTGGGCACCGTGGACGCCATGGAATATCTGGCGGAGTACTTTGACGGCTATTATATGCAGCGGGAGCTGAACCGTGATTTTGCGGCCATCCGCACCCTAAAGGAATGGTGCGGCGCCCACGGCAAAACGCTGCACCTGCTGGCAAACAGCGGCTGCATGCGCAGCTGCGCGTTCCAGACCTTTCACGACAACATGGTCGCCCACGAAAGTGAGATCGTACAGCAGAAAAACGAGGCGCTCCGCTTTCCCAGCCCCTGCTGGGATTATCTGCACCGGCTGCCGGAGAAAAAGGCCATGGAGACTTACCTGCGCAGCACGTGGATCCGTCCGGAGGACATCCATCATTACGAGCCGTTTTTTGCCGAGGCCAAGCTGGCGACCCGCATGCACCAGCGGCCGCGCATGGTGGTGGCAGCGTATGCACGGGAACGGTTTTCCGGCAATGTCATGGACCTGACCGAACCGTCCTACTCCACGCTGTTCCGCGGCAAAATTCTGGACAACACCCTTTTTCCGCCGGACTGGTTTGAAAAAACCACCGGCTGCACGAAGCAGTGCGCTTCCTGCGGGTACTGCGCCGCCGTGGCGGAACAGGTGCTGACCAAAATGCCTTTTTAAAAAGTACATCAAAAAACGCTCCGGTTCATGCCGGAGCGTTTTTGTGTGTTTGACACGTACAGCCGTGCAGTGCTGCATGTGTGGTTACGCGTGAAAAGCCGGGGTTATTCCATCAGCTCGCCGTAATCAAAATACTGCAGCATGCCGGGCACGATGTGGCACATGGCGTCGTCGTAGGGCGGCACCTGCGGGCGGATAAAGTGCTCCTCCGCGCTTTTCAGCAGGGTGCTGCCGTACTCGCGGCGGACAGCTTTGTTCAAAAAACCTGCCATCACGCCGAAAACGCCGTCCTCGCCGTCACAGTACAGGGTGATGTCACTTTGTACAACGCCCCAGAACTGCTCCGTCATCTCAATGGCGCGCAGCACGTCGTAGGTGTTCATGGCGGGCAGGCTGTCGCCCATGTAGATCATATCGCAGCACAGCCGGTACAGCGTGCCGTAATACTGCCTGTAGCCGTAAAATTCGCTGAAGCGGGTCTGCGCGTTGCTGCCTACACCGGGTACGTCCAGCACCAGCACCTGTTTGCCTTCGCCGCACTGGCTGCGGATCCATTCCTCGTGCTCGCGGATCTTTTTGGTGCCGTCGTCCCACACGGCAATGACGGTGGGCACGCCCTTTGTCTGCGCCAGCTCGTCTTTGCGGATCATCACGCCGGCAGAGGACAGGTGCGGTTGTGTCCACCAGCTGTGGCGCGTGCCGGTGTAGCCGTCAACGCTCCGGATCTGCTCGGCACCGTAAATGCGGGTGCCCAGCGGGCAGGCGCGGCGCTCAAAGCTCACCTGTTCCCGCAGCCATTTTTCGGCGCGGGCAAGGCGGTCCTCCTTCGGCAGCGCAAGACGGGCGGCGCGCAGCTGCGCGGCGTCCTCACGCACCAGCTCCGGCAAAATGCGGGCGTCGGGGATATCCATGGCCACGTTTCCGTGTTCTGCGGCCCAAAGCTGCTCCATGGGCGGCAGCGAAAAATCCCCGCCCGCGACCTGCCGCGCCTCGCCGTAGAACACCTCGGAGAAGAACGCGGCAGCGTCCGCCGCCAGCTTGGGGGTGTAGCTGTGCCAGCTGTCGTCCTCGTACATACGCAGGCTGCTCTCTTTGCCGTACATGGCATAAAAGCGCTTGGCCTCTTCAAAGATCTGCCGTGTGCCCTCGATGGGGAAATAGTCCCACCGTACCGCCAGCATCGCCACCGGCTTGGGAGCAAAGGCCATCAGCATGCTCAGATGGTCAAAATGATAGCTGTCGCAGCCGGGCCAGATCTGCTCGGCATCCATGGCACAGTCGGTGTACAGCCATTCGCGCCGGGTGGTAAGATAGGTGCCGGGCGCCGCTGCGGCAATGCGGTCGTCGCATACCATCATGGAAACGGTCTGCAGGCCGCCGCCGGAGTTGCCGGTGATGCCGATGCGTTCGGGGTCGATCTCCGGCCGGGTCAGCATGTAGTCGATGGCACGCATCTGGTCACACAAAAACCAGCGCTCCAGAAATTTGCCGTTGGCGGTGGAGGGAATGCCGCAGCCGTCGTGGTCCGGCACGGTGCGCAGAATGTCGTACTCTCCGGTTTCGGCGTTGTAAAAATTGGCGCGCTCGCCCTGACCGGTGGGGTCAATGGCAAACACGATCATCCCCGCCCGCACCAGTGTCTGGCAGATGGTGCGGTACTGCTCGGCAAGGCGGCCCTCCATCCAGTGCCCGCAGACAAACAGCACCGCCGGCGCGGGCAGCGCAATGCCTTTGGGAATGTACAGGCTGGCGGGCACATAGGTGTGCGCGGTGGAGCGATACAAGATCGTCTCCAGCGTAAATTCATCGGCCTCCGTCGTTTTCAGTACGGCGGCGTCCAGAGGCAGGCTCATGTCCGGCAGGCCGCCAAGCCCGTCAATAAAGCCCTTGCGGACCTTTTTGTTGTAGGCTTCCAGTTCCTCTTTGGTCTGTATGGCGGCGCGCACGGCGTCGCCCTCAGCCAGCTTTTCCAATTGGCGGGCGTAGATGCTGTCCCGCAGCTGATTGCCGCTGCAGCGGTGGTACTGATCACAGATGGCGGAAAAAACTTCAAAACCGTCTGGCATAACAGCTCTCCTTTTTATGAGAAGATCGGAACGTGAGCGGTGTGTGGCGGCCGTACCGCAAGCTCAGCGGCCGTAGAACTCGTCCACAGCGGCAAAGAAGGCGTCGGTGTTGGCCCAGGGGGACAGCGGCGGAATGTCGCAGCCGGAGGAGATGACGAAGTTGGGGTGCGCGGCGCAGCACTCGTTCATGATGCGCAGGGTCTCCTCACGCATGGACTCCGGCGTGCCGCCAAGGAACTGCACGGAGGGGCTGACATTGCCCATCACCACCACGTCGGCGGGGAACTTCTCCAGCATGGTCTTGACGGGGACGGCGTCGCCGAAATGGAACGCATCGGCGCCGGTGCCAAGGATGGATTCGGTCATCAGGTGGATGTTGTTGCCGCAGTTGTGATAGATGAACAGGAAGTCATCGCTCTTGGTGGCCTCAACGATGCGGTGCACGTACTCGGAGCTGAATTCGTCCACCAGCATGGGAGAGATGACGCCGGCCAGAGGCTCGGCCATCATGACGCCGTTGGCACCCACAGCCTTGTAGGCGTTGATATAATCGATGAGGAAGGTGGTGACCTTGTCCAGCACGGTGTGCACCATGTCGGGATCGTCATAGCAGGCGATCATCACCTCGGTGACGTCGATCAGACGGGCAGCCAGCGAGAACGGACCGATAACGCCGGCAAACACCGGACGGTCGGTGATCTTTTCGCAGGCCAGCTTGACAGCCTCCACGCCGCGGCCGGTGCGGGCGTCGCCCACCTTGGGGATGACCAGCGCCTCGGCGTCCTCCAGCGTCTCGACAATGCGGCCGATGACGGTGGGGATCTCGTGGTCAGAGCTTTTGATGGTGGAGCCGAAGGCCTCTGCCTCGATGGACAGGTCCATCATGCTGACGGCAGCGGCCGAGTTGGTGTGCTGTGCCACGGCGGCAATGCCGGCGGCCTGGTTCTCCGCACTGGAGATCAGCTCTGCGACGTTCATGCCCAACAGGCTGGCGCTGGGGAAGGAAAGGATGGGCAGCGCCTTTTTGGTGGGTGCTTCCAGCATTTCCTGCAGCCATTTTTTCATATCCATGTCAAATTCCTCATTTCTGTAAAATTTTATAACCTCTTATCGTTCATTATAGCGTCACACCCCGCCTTCCATCTATAAAATACTTTCGGAAAAAATGGAAAATTTTTTGGTTTTTGTTTCTCATTCCCGCGTGAAAAAGACGCTTGACGGTCTTGACGGTGCGGAGAAAAAATGGTATATAGAAAACAGAAATAAATGCCGCGAAAAAAGGAGAGCCGTTATGACCGACCGCGAAAATCTCATCGGGCTGCTGCGCCGCACCGGTTACGAGCGCATGCCGCTGGATTATTCCATGTCGCCCACCATTGTGCAGAAGCTGAAGGACTATTGCGAAAAAACGGGCTTTGTCTGTCCGCCGCAGGGATATGATAATATCCCCGACAGCGGGCTGGAAACCGTGCGCCCGCCGGAGTTCTGGCTGCGGTATTACGACCGTACTTTCCGCGAGGGCACCTTCATCGACCAGTACGGCGTCGCGCGCGAACCCGGCAGCGAGGCCTGCCTGCACCTGACCTATATGTACCACCCGCTGGAAAACATGACCACGCTGGAAGAGCTGCAGGCCTATCCCTTCCCGAAGTACCTGCCCGGCCCCACCGAAGAACAGCTGGCCGCCGTGGAGCGCATCCACGCGAACGGCCGCTTTGCCATGGGCAACATGCCCTGTACCGTGTGGGAGACCTCGTGGTATGCCCGCGGTATGGAAAACATCATGATGGATATGGTGGCCGAGCCTGAAATGGCGGAATACGTGCTGGACAAGGTGACGGATAACGCCGTTACCCGTGCGGTCAGCTTTGCCAAAGCCGGTGCGGACGGCCTGTATCTGGGCGACGATATCGGCATGCAGTCCTCCCCGATGATGAGTCCGGACCTGTACCGCACCTACCTCAAGCCGCGGCTGAAACGGGTCATCGACGCCGCCCGCGCCGTCAACCCGGACATCATCGTCATCTACCACAGCTGCGGTTATGCCACGCCGTTCATTCCGGATCTGATCGAAGCCGGCATTGACGTGCTGAACCCCATCCAGCCCGAAAGCGTGGATTTTGAAGCCATTTATAAGGAGTACGGCGACCGGCTCTCCTTCAGCGGCCTGCTGGGCACCCAGACGCTCATGCCCTTCGGCACCCCGCAGGAGGTGCGCGACACCGTGAACAAATATCTGGATATGGTGGGCCCGCAGGGCGGCCTGTACATCTGCCCCACCCATATGCTGGAGCCGGAGGTCCCCATCGAAAACGTCATCGCCTATATGGAAGCCTGCCGGGATTATGTCGTGAAAAAATAACCCCGCCGGCAAAATGTAAAAAAGAAAAAACCGTCCCTCTTTTCGGGCAGGGCTGTGTGCCTGTCCGAAAAGAGGGACGGTATTTTTTGCAAAGCTTATTCCGCGGCACCGCAAAGCGATTCCCAGTAGTCGCGGGTGGCCAGAATGCGCTCGTCCGATTCCGGATAAACACAGGGGAACTGGTAGCCCGGTGCGCTTTCGATGGTGAGGATGCCCTCATACCGCAGCGCATGCAGGGCGGCGGCCACTGCGCTGATGTCCAGCGTGCCGTCCTCCAGAAACAGGTGAAGATCCTGCAGGCCGTCGTTGTTGTGCAGATGCATCTCGCAGATAGGAAGCTCTCTGGCGGTAAATTCCCGCAGAAAATCCTCGCAGCCGGGGTTGATGCCCTGACTGTGCATCCGCAGATACATATGCCCGATGTCGATCAGGTGGCCGAAACGCGGTTCCGCTTTCAATTCCTCAAGCTGGCGCAGCTCTGTTTCGTTCAGGCCGAAATCCTCCAGCGCGACCAGAGAACCGGGCACCTGCGCAAGCACAAACCGCACATAGGGCAGCACATTGTCCCGGACGGCCGGATGAACGTCAAAGGACAGAATGTGCATCAGACCGTACTGCTGCTGCCACGCCGCCATGCGGCATACTGCAGCTTCAAAATCCGCCACATCCGACGCAGCATGCGTAAGAGGCAGCTTGTGATGCACCGTGAGGATCACGCCGGTCTCCCGCACAAGCCCGGCAAGCTGCCGGCTTTGTTCAGCGTCCTTACAGACGTCATCCATGTGATACCCCAGCAGACTTACGCTTTCAAAACCGTGTTCCGCAAAAAAGCGCACGTTTTCAACAACCGTCCGATGCGGGTAATGCCATGCGGCCAATCCGTTTTTCATAATGTCTCCGTTTGTTCGCGTGTGCGGTAAATCAGTCAAACATTGCCAGAATGGCGGCCTTGGGGCGGGCGCCCACGGCCTTGTTCACCACCTGACCGTCCTTCATCACGACCAGCGTGGGAATGCTCATCACGCCGAAATGACGCGCCAGCTCCGGCTCGTCGTCCACGTTGATCTTGCCCACCTTTTTGCCGGTGACCTCCTCGGCGATCTGGTCCACAATGGGGCTTACCATGCGGCAGGGGCCGCACCACGGCGCCCAGAAATCCAGCAGCACGGGGCAGCCGGCGTTCAGAACTTCCTTTTCAAAATTGTCCTTGGTGATGGTGATAACAGCCATGTTCTTTTTCCTCCTTAAAAGCGGTTGGTCACAGTATGCCCGTTATTTTGCGGGATAACCGGCGCGCGCGGCACATATGCTGAAAGGACAGTGCGTTGGCGGCGGTGCGAAAGGGGATGGCGTATGCGTACAATGGCGGGTGCGGGACTGGCAGCCGGAGCGGCGGCGCTGCCGTTTGGGGCGGCGGCGGGCTGGCTGCGCTGGCGCGGTTACTACACGCCGGACGCGCGCACCGCGTGGATGCTGTTCTGGCTGTGCGGCGCGCTGCTGGCGGCGGTGCTGCTGGCCTGTGTGCCGGAAAACGACCGGGAGGCGCCGGACCGCTGGCGCTGCAGCAGCTGCCGCACCGTGCCGCTGTGGGGGCTTGGCCCCAGCCTTGCGGGCAGCGGGCTGCTGTGCCTTGCCGGCGCACTGGGCGAACTAAGCTTGCAGCTGCCGCCCGTGGGCGCCGCCTTGTGGAGCGGCGGCACGGTGGCCGCGCTCGTGTGGCTGGCACTGTGCCTGCTGGCACTGGTGTGCCGGTGGAGCGGCGGCTGAGCGTGCAGGGTACGGCTCTTTTCCTGTTTCGGTGCGGCTGCAGATCCTCCGCAGCGGCGCACAGGCGGAAGGAGGGGCTCAGCCTGCGGAAAAATCACAGCGCGGCGATCTCCGCCAGCTTGGCGGGGATGGCGATGTGCTGCGGGCACATGCTCTCGCACAGGCCGCAGCCGATGCAGTCCGCAGGGCGTGCGCCCTCGTCCAGCTTTTCCAGATTCTTTTTGAAGATCTCGGTGTTCTTGTGCAGCATATAGCTGTTGTAGCACTTGAATACGGTGGGAATGTCGATGCCCATGGGGCAGTCGGCGCAGTAGCGGCAGGTGGTGCAGGGCACAAAGGTGTTGCGGCGGAAGATGGCCAGCGCCTGCTCCAGCACGGCGCGGTCGGCGTCAGTCAGCGGCTCAAACGCATCAAAGGTGCCGAGGTTGTCGCTGAGCTGTTCGTCGTTGGACATGCCGGAAAGCACCGTCATCACGCCGGGCAGGCTGGCGGCATAGCGCAGCGCCCAGGAAGCGACGCTCCAGTCGGGATGGGCGGCCTTCAGCACGGCGTTGGCCTCCTCGCCAAGGTCGGCCAGCACGCCGCCGCGCACCGGCTCCATGATGATGACGGGAATGCCGCGCTCCTCCAGCACCTTGTACTGACCGGCGGCATCCTGCATCTCCCAGTCCAGATAGTTCAGCTGGATCTGGGCAAAATCCCACTCGTGGGCGTCGCAGATGGTGCGCAGCACCTCGGCAGAGTCATGGAAGGAGAAGCCCAGCTGCCTGATGACGCCCTCTTCCTTCTTCTTTTTCAGAAAATCGTACACGCCCATGCGCTCCATCTTTTCAAAGTTGGAGGCGCTCAGCGCATGGCAGAGGTAGAAATCAAAGTGATCGGTCTGCAGGTTTTCCAGCTGCTTGGCAAAGATGGCGGGCACATCCTCGTCCTTTTCCAGAATGGAGATGGGCATCTTGGTCGCCAGATAAAAGCTGTCGCGGTCGTAGCGGCTCAGCGCCTTGCCCATAAAGGCTTCGCTGGTGCGCTCGTGATAAAACCACGCGGTGTCGTAGTAGTTGATGCCGCGGCGCATGGCGGTGTCCACCATGGCAAGGGCTTTTTCTTCGTCGATGGCAGGCTTGCCCGGCTCGACGACGGGCAGACGCATGCAGCCCAGACCCAGCAGAGAGAGCTCGGCGCCGGTCGCTTTGTAAGTACGGGTTTTCATAAATATTTCCTCCTGCGAAACTCTTTTGTGTTCATTGTATCACAATATGAGCAAATTGAAAGCCTTTTTTCTTATTTTCTGCTGCTGAGGATCTTCTGCGCTGCCAGCAGAATGCCGGCGCGGGAGGCGGTGAAGTTGAGGCCGCCCTGCATGTAGGCGATGTAGGGGTCGCGCAGCGGGCCGTCGCAGGAAAGTTCGATGCTGCTGCCCATGGTGAAAGCGCCCGCGGCCATGACCACCTCGTTTTCGTAACCCGGCATCAGCCAGGGCTCCGGCGCAACGTAGCTGTCCACCGGGCTGCCGGCCTGAATACCGGCGCACAGCGCCACCAGCGCCTCGGCGCTGCGGCATTCCACGCTGGTGACGATGTCGTTGTGAGGGTCGGTGTAGGCGGGGGTGGTCTTGAAGCCCATCTCTTTGAACAGACATTGGGCGTACACGGCGGTTTTCAGCGCTTCGGCGGTGACGCCGGGGGCGAAGTACAGGCCCAGATACATCTGGCGCAGCACGTCCTGCGTGCAGCCCAGCTCGCGGCCGGTGCCGGGGGCGGTCAGCCGCTGGGCGCAAAGCTCCACCAGATCGTGCCGGCCGGCGATGTAGCCGCCGGTGGGGGCAATGCCGCCGCCCGGATTTTTGATCAGCGAGCCGATGATCACGTCCGCGCCCAGCTGGGTGGGCTCCACGGTCTGGGTGAACTCGCCGTAGCAGTTGTCCACCATGACGATCATGCCCGGGGCCACGCGGTGGGCGATGGCGGCGATCTCGCCGATGAGCTGCGGCGACAGCGCGGGGCGGTCGGCATAGCCGCGGCTGCGCTGGATGTAGCAGATGGTCTTGCCTTCGCCGACGGCCTTTTTGCCGGTCAGCGCCGCTTCAATGGCGGCCAGATCCGGCTCGCCCTTTTCGTTCAGATCCACCTGCGCGTAGTTCACGCCGAAATCGGCCAGGCTGCCGCAGCCCTTTTCGCCGCTCAGACCGATGACGCTGCACAGGGTGTCGTAGGGGCGGCCGGTGACGCTGCACAGGGTGTCGCCGGTGCGCAGCACGCCGAACAGCGCCACCGTCAGCGCGTGGGTGCCGCTGAGAAAATGCGGGCGGTACAGTGCGTCCTCCGCGCCCACCAGTCTGGCAAACACCTCGCCCAGCTTTTCGCGGCCGGCATCGTCATAGCCGTAACCGGTGGTACCCACCAGATGCATGGAAGAAACTTTACAATCGGTAAAAGCTTTCAGCATTTTCAACTGGTTGTAGTTGCGCACGCGGTCGATTTCGGCAAAAATGGGGGCGCAGGCGGCCTGAACCTTTTCGTCCAGTGCCAGCAGCTCTTCGGAAATATCAAAAAAATCACGGATCATATGTTTTGTCTTGCTCCTTTGTCCCAGTGCATTTGCTGCAATGATGTTCATTGCAATGCAGTTCAGTTGTCAAGTGTCCGGCAGCGCAGACGGCCACCCTCGGCAAAGCCCAGCTTTTTGTAAAACGGGGTCATCTCCGGCGCACAGTACACCACGGCCTGCTGCGTTTCGGCGGGCAGCGCCGTAAGCTGCCGCACAGCCTTTACCAGCGCGGTGCCTCTGCCGCCGCCGCGGTGCTGCGGTGCGGTGTATACGTCCGAAAGATAAACCGTCGGCAGCATCTCCGTCACAGAGGGCTGCGGCTTTTTCAGCCGGGCAAGCAGCCTCTGCCACAGGCTGCGGCCTGCGGGCGCTGCATCCGGGGCCGGGGAGAACACCGGCCCGCTGCATACGGCGCAGGCTTCCGGGGCGGTGGGATCGCCGATGGCCAGCACCTGCCCCAGCCCGCGGTTGCGCCGGCAGCACAGCTCGGCGTAAAAATCGTTGCGGGTGGTCTCCTCTTCGCCGGTGCAGATCAGCTGCGCAGCGGCAAAATAGTTGCCGGTGGGGTGCACCGTGTGTCCGTCAATGCCGCCCTCGCCAAAGCTCTTTTGGACGGGGGCGGCCATCCATACCAGCGGCTGGTCCTGCCAGCCCGCGGCGGGCAGCGGCACGCATTCGGCGGTGTACAGGCAGCGGATGCCCGCAAAGGGCAGAAATGCGGCAAGCTCCTTTCGGGAGGCCGCGTTCGGGCACCCAAGCAGGATGGCCGCGCCGCGGCGGGCCGCAAGAAGCACCCCGCTGCCGCAGTCGTAAACAGTCAGCCCGCCGGGCAGTCCGCCTGCGGTGCGCTTCCACAGCGCTGCCAGCATGCCGGGGTGCGGCATGGCGGCGCAGGCTTCCGCCAGCGGCTGGGCGTATTCTTCCAGCCGTTTTATCACAGTGCGTTCACCAGATCCTTGTAATGGCGGCCGCGCACTTCAAAGTTGGGGTAAGCGTCAAAGCTGGCGGAGGCTGGCGACAGGGTGACGATGTCACCGGCGACGGTGTTTTCCCGCGCCAGCTTTACGGCGTCGGCCATGTCCGCCGCGTGCAGAATGACCAGCCCGCTTGCTTCAAACTCCGGCAGGGCGCGCACCTCTTTTTCGATGATGGGGCCGGTGGGACCCGTCAGGATCAGCAGCCGCACATGGGCAAGGATCTCCGGTGCAAGGGGTGCATAGCTGATCTTTTTATCGTAGCCGCCCGCCAGAAGCACCAGCTTCTGCGTAAAGCTGCGCAGGCCGGCAATGGTGCGGGTGGGGCTGCTGGCGATGCTGTCGTTGAACCATTTTACGCCGTCCAGCGTGCGCACCGGCTCAATGCGGTGCTCCACACCGGTAAAGGTGGTGGCCACGTCGTGCATGATCTTGGCGTCCACCTCGCCGTCCACGGCGGCCATGGCGGTCAGCACGTTTTCAATGTTGTGCAAACCGGGCAGCAGCAGCTCGCCGGCCTCCAGTACGGGGGTGTATACGCCGCCGTGTACCAGACACAGGCGGTTTTCACCGTCCAGACAGGCGCCCTCCGTCACCGGAGAAAGTCGGGTGAACCAGCGCAGGCTGCCCTTGACGTCGCTTTCCATGCTGCGGGTCACACCGTTTTCCCAGCCCAGCACGGTGCGGCTTTCGGGGCTCTGGTACAGCAGAATGTTGCGCTTGGCGTCGATGTATTCCTGCATGTCCTTGTGGTGGTCCAGATGGTTGGGGGTGACGTTGGTCACCACGGCCACCTCGGGGCTCTGCCGCATGCTGATCAGCTGAAAGCTGGAAAGCTCCACCACGGCTACATCCTCGGGCCGGACGGTGTCGATGATGGGGAACAGCGCACGGCCGATGTTGCCGCCCAGATGCACCCGTCTGCCGGAGGCCGCCAGCATTTTGCTGATGAGGGTGGTGGTGGTGGTCTTGCCGTCCGAGCCGGTCACCGCGTAGATGCGGCACGGGCAGCAGCGGAAAAACAGTTCCATTTCGCTGGTGACCTCACTGCCGGCGGCAATGGCGTCCTGCAGCGCGGGAGTGTAATATTCAAAGCCGGGGGTGCGCAGAATGATATCCGCGCCCTTCAGCCCCTCCAGATAATGTTCGCCAAGGCTCAGCCTCACGCCCAGCGCCCGCAGCTTTTCGCCGTATTCGCCAAAGTCTGTCAGCTGTTTTTTATCGCACAGGGTCACGTCCGCCCCGGCTTCGACGAAGCGGAGGATCAGCTCCTTGTGGCTGACGCCCGCGCCGATAAACGACACCCGTTTGCCGCGGATGCCGCTGTAAAATTCCCGATAATCCATATGCTCTCTCATAGGTCAGCCCTCGCTTTTTTGTGAAGAGATCCGGCGCGCCGCATCGTATCCATAAAAAGGATGCGGATACTTGCTGCTCCGGTCCGCATGATTAGTAATATTATAATACTTTTTAAAAGGTTACACAACTGTGTTGGCGCTTTTTTCTTGCAAGAAAGGCTGCGGCATGGTAAGATGATATTGTTATATAAGAATACAAAGCGCCGAACCGGCGCATTATGATACGATCGGAGGCCCCTCTTGAAGAAAATTGTCTGTTTTTTGCTGAGCGCCGCCCTGTGCTGCGGCCTGTTTGCCGGCTGCAGCAAAAGCGACACGGCGTTTGTATATGCCGTTTCCGGCACGCCGGACACACTGGATCCCCAGCTTGCGGACAGCGACGTGGAGCGCATCCTCGCCGTCAACCTGTTCGAGGGCCTGTTCCGGCTGAACGCGGAGGGCGAACCCGTGCCCGCCGCCTGCGAAAGCTATACCGTCAGCAAGGATGGGCTGACCTGGACCTTTACCCTGCGGGAGGAGCTGTACTACTACACCGATCCCGAGCAGGAGGACGCCGTGCCCGTTCTGGCGGAGGACTATGTTTTTGCACTGCAGCGGGTGTTTGCCTCAAACAGCCCCTACCGGCAGAATTTTCTGGATATCGCCGGGGCTTCGGCGGTGCTTGCGGGCGAGGCCGGAGCGGAAAATCTGGCCGTGGCCGCCGTGGGCGACCGCACGCTGATCATCCGGCTCATCGCGCCCTCCGCCGATCTGCCCCTGCGCCTGTGCTGTGCGGGCGCAATGCCCTGCAACAGGGCTTTTTACGAATCCACCGAAGGCACCTACGGCCTTGAACCGGATACCATTCTCGCCAACGGCCTGTTTTACCTGACGCTGTGGAGCAGGGAAAACGGTGTGACGCTGCGCCGCGTCGAACCCAAGGAGGGCATGGTGAACCGCGTGCGGCTGATCCCCACTGAAAGCCTGCGGGCCGACGGCCTCACCGCCGCCCAGCGGCTGGAGCGGCTTTATACCAGCGGCGAATTCATCACCGGCATGCCGCAGACCGCGGACGTGCCCCTGTTCAGCGTGCAGACGCAGCAGCTGCTGTTCAACTGCAGCGACGCGCAGCTTTCCAATGCGGATATCCGCGCCGGGCTTGCGGGCGTGCTGTTCCAAAGCCTGCCCGGCCAGCTGCCCGAGGGCGCTTCCACCGCCGGGGGGATCGTGCCGGACTCCGTCACTTTTGACGGCAAAAGCTGGCGCGAGACCGCGGGCAGCCTGCTGAACGCCGCGCTGCCGCAGGATGCAGAGGCAGCCTACCGGCAGGGGCTTGCGGCTCTCGGACGGGAGAAGCTTTCCGGCATCACGGTCCTTGTGCCGGACACTGCGGAATGGCATTCGCTTTACGAGTCGGTCTCGCTTGCATGGCAGCAGCAGCTTTCGGCGTTTTTCTCGGTGCAGTATCTGCCCGAAGAGGAGCTTTTACAACAGGTACGCGCCGGAAACTACGACATCGCGTTCCTCACCGTGCGCGCTTCACAGAACAACGTGATCGATATCCTTGCCGCCTACACGGAGGGCAGTTCCGGAAATCTCACCGGCTTTGCCGACGCGGAATACACCGCCCTGCTGGCAGAGGCCCTTGCTGTGCAGACAGCGCGGCACAAGGCCGACGCGCTTGTGCAGGCGGAGGAATATCTCCTCAGCCGGTGGCCGGTGGTGCCCATCCTCACTCTTACCGACCATTTTGCCGTTGCGTCCGGTTTTGGCGGGGTGGCGGTCTCGCCCTTCGGCCCCATTCTGGATTTTGCCGCCGCCACCTGCAGCGTGCAGGACTGACCTGCGGCGGACGGAAGCCTTTCGAACGCAATTTCAGCCGGAGCAAAAATACCGGATGCCGCCGAAAAAGTACCGGATATGACCGGACAAGACCTCCGGCGGAAAAAGAACTGTTTGCATAAAAGAACTGCCGCCGCAGAGAAGCACTCCGCGGCGGCAGTTTTTATGTGTTTTGGCAGGTTTTCTTATTTCTGCTTGGGGTTGGTGATGGCGTTCAGGGCGTACACAACACCCACAACAACGCCGATGACGATAAAGACGCCGAGCCAGCCGACGACCATGATGGAAAGAGTCTGAGACAGCATATTTCGTACCTCCTTAGATCATCTTGCTGACGAGGCCCAGCAGCATACCGCCGGCAACGACACTGGCGATCTGGCCGGAGACGTTGACGCTGATGGAGTACATGAGCAGGAAGTACTGGTTGTCCTCCTTCAGGCCCATCTGGTTGATGACGCGGCCGCTCATGGGGAAGGCGGAAATACCGGCTGCACCGATCATGGGGTTCA